>NZ_JBHUZJ010000005.1:0-229542 GCF_042667685.1 Streptomyces sp. NPDC057302
GCGTCGCTCCGGGCCGGTCTTTCCCTGGGGGGGGGATCAGAAGTCGTAGGGCTTCTCGGTGTTCCAGTTGGTGACCTCGGCGTCGGACCAGGTGAACTCCGAGGGCACGCCCTTGCCGTCGAAGGCACTCGTCTCGGCGGCGGGACCGGTGTCGCCGGCCTGGTCGCGCATCGCGAGGGAGAGGTCGGCCGAGGTGTGGGTCCTGCCGCCGTCGGTGAAGAGGGCCACGGCGGAGTAGACCTTGCCGCCGGGCTTGACCGTGATCCGGGCGCCGCCGCCCGGGGCGTCCTTGGACGCGTGTGGCAGGACGTTCGAGGTGTCGCCGAGCATCACTGAGGGGTAGGAAGTGACCCAGCAGGACGTGGAGTCGGTATTCGTCGCGCCGACCAGGAGGTGCTCGCCCACCTCGCCGGGGAAGCGGTGCAGCACGGAGTAGGAGATCTCGTCACCCTTGCACGGCTGGGCCGCGGCGGCGCGCACGGGGGCGGCTTTGCCGGCGCTGGAACCGGAGGCTGCCTTGCCCCCACCGGAGCCGGAGCTGGCCTTACCCGCACCCGAACCGGAGGCCGCCTCGGTGGTCACCGTCTCCGCGGAGTCCGCCTTCGCCCCGTCGGAGGTGGTGACACTCTTGCCCGCACCGCCCTTCGCCGCGCTGTCGCCCGACCCGCCGACCGAGCCACCGCAGGCGGCCAGGGACAGGGCGAGAGCGGCGGTGGCGGCGGCGATGGCCGTGGTGCGGATCCGGGTCGTACGCATGATGAGGTTCCCCCGTGCGGTGGTGGACGCGGGACTGGCTGGTCGTTCCCGCTGCAGACACCACTGTGTCCACCCCCGCTGCCGTCCCACTCACGCCCCGCTGACGTCCCGCTGACGCGGGGTCGCGCGGCGAACCGTGGGGTGGGGGGTGTTGGCGTGCCTGCGGCGGTTCCGTTGTCCCGGCCTACGTGTGCGCCCCGTTGTTGTCCCGCTTGCGCGGGGGTTGTGCGGCGAGCCGTGGGGTGGGGTGGTGTGCCCGCGGCGGTTCCGTTGTCCCGGCCTACGTGTGCGCCCCGTTGTTGTCCCGCTTGAGCGGGGGTTGTGCGGCGAACCGTGGGGTGGGGGTGGTGTGCCTGCGGCGGTTCCGTTGTCCCGGCCCACGCGTGTGCCACGCTGCGACGCTGCCTGAGGCAGGTGCCCCTCGGCACCACATCTCCCGCGTCCGGGCCGTAAGTCCCCGGCCCACAAGCCGGGTTCGTCGGCGTGCTCGCGAGCGAGGCCTGTTGCCGCGCGGGCTCTTGCTCTGGCCGTGGGGTGTGGCGCCGCGGTGTGGTGTCCGACGGGGTGTGTCCCGGTGCGGCGTCCCATGCGGCACCCCGCTGTGGCGTCCGGTGCGGTGTTCCATGCGGCGCCTGGCTGTGGTCTCCGGCCTGGTGTTCCATGCGGCGCCTGGCTGTGGTCTCCGACCCGGTGTTCCATGCGGCGCCCCGCCGTGGCGCCCGGCCCGGTGTCCGGCTGTGGCGCCCGGCTGTGGTGTCCGGCCCGGTGTCCCCTGCGGCGTCCCGCTGAGGCGCCCGTCTGTGGTGTTCGGTGCGCTGTCTGGTGTGGCGCTCGGCTGCGGCGCCCGACCCGGGTCCCAAAGGGCGCCCGCTGCGGCGCCCGGCCCGGCGCACCGTGCGGCGTCCCGCCGTGCCGTCCGGCCCGGCGTCCACCCGGTGTTGGTCCGAGCCGCAGGCGTCAAGCCCCCTACGTGCGGTTCGCCAGGCGGACCATTGCTGTGTCGTAGCGGGCGCGCAGGCCCACGTCCGCCGATACCCGCAGCAGCGCGGCGAGTGCCCGTACCGCGCCCTCGTCGTAGCCGGACGACTCCGCCTCGCTCGCCGCGCTCTCCAGGCGGCGGATTCCCTCGGCCTCGTCGCCCAGGCCGATCAGCGCCTCGCCGCCCGCCGTGAGCAGCAGGACACGGGACGCCGCCGGGGCGTCCGGCGTGCTCTCGACCGCCAGGGCCGCGACCGACGTGTCCAGGGCCGACTGCCATTGCCTGGTGTCCAGTTGATGCCGGGACAGGTGGTGCAGCGCCAGGCGTTCGGTGTGGCGGTCGCCGGCCTCGCGGGCCAGGTGCGACGCCCGTACGCAGCCCTCGGCCGCCTCCTGGGGGCTCCCCAGCGCGGCCTGGGCGAGCGAGAGGTTGATCAGTGCCGTCGCCTCGCCGCGCCGGTCGCCGGCGCGGGCGGCGATCACCGGCGCCGCCTCCAGGTGGACGACCGCCTCGGCCGTGCGGCCCTCCTCGGTCAGCACCCACCCCAGCAGGGCCAGCACCCGCGACTCGGCGCGGGCGTCCCCGTCGGCCCGCGTCGCCTCAAGTGCCGTATGGAGCAGGGGAGTCCAGCCGTCCAGGACCCGCCAGACCATCTGCGGCCACAGTCCCAGAACGATCCGCCAGGTCCGTCCGTGCAGCCCGGCCGCGTCCGCCGCCGCTGCCGCGAGCGTCAGGTCCTCGCGCTCGGCCGCGTACCAGTCCATGGCCTCTTCGCGGTCCGCGAACTCCCGTATCGCGTGCGGCGGTCGGAAGTCCGCGGGCAGCGTGAAGCACGACTCGTCGCCGGGCTCGGCCGCGTCGGCGGCGGCCAGGGCCGTGGCCACGCAGTGGTCGAGCACCCGGACCAGGGCGTCGGGCCCCGCCGCCAGGTCGCGCGCGTACAGCCGTACGAGATCGTGCAGGGTCCAGCGGCCCGGTGCGGTACGGGTCACGAGGTGGGCCGCGGCCAGCCGGTCGAGCGCCGCCTCCGCCGTCTTCGGGTCCGTGCCCGCGAGAGCCGCCGCCGTGAAGCGGTCGACGTGCGTGCCCGGATGGCGCCCCAGGTGTGCGAAGTGGTGCGCGACGTCATCGGGCAGCCGCCGCACGGTCAGCCGCAGCGCCGCGCGTACGCCCGTGTCCTCCACGTCGAGCAGACTCAACCGCCGTGACTCGTCGGCCAGTTCGGCGCTCATCGCCCGCAGCGAGCAGTCCGGCTGGTCCGCGAGGCGCGCCGCGGTCACCCGCAGCGCGAGCGGAAGCCCGCCGCACAGCTCCACGAGCCGCAGCGCGCCCACCGCCTCCGCGACGACCCGCTCCTTGCCGAGCACCGCGGCGAGCAGGGCCGTGCTGTCGTCCGGTTCGAGGACGTCCACGGGGACGGGACGGGCGGCGTCGGACGCGATCAGGCCACGCAGGCGGTACCGGCTGGTGACCACGGTGACGCAGCGGGTGCCTCCCGGGAGCAACTCCCTGACCTGCTCCGAGCCGCGCACGTTGTCCAGTACGACGAGGAGCTGACGGTCGGCGGCGAGCGAGCGGTACAGCGCGGACGCGCCGTTCGCCGACTCCGGAATGCGGCGCGGCGCGACCCCCAGTGCGAGCAGGAACTCACGCAGCACTTCGAGGTGCGTCGGCTCTCCCGTGTCGCTGAAGCCGCGCAGGTCCGCGTAGAGCAGCCCGCCGGGGAACGCCGCGCGGTTGCGGTGCGCCCAGTGCACCACCAGCGCCGTCTTGCCCACGCCCGCGGGCCCGGTGACCAGGCACACGGGCGCCTCGCCGGCGGCCGCACGGGACAGGTCGGTGAGCTCCCCGGAGCGCCCGTGGAAGCCGCGCGGCATGCGGGGCAGCAGATCGACGGTGTCCGGCACGGAAACGCCCGGCCCGCCGGGCGCAGGGGCGGGCACGGCCGGTGCCGGGCCCGGAGCAGCCACCTGCGCCACCTGCGCCGCCGCGCCCGCCGCGCCAGCCGAGCCCGACGCACCTGCCTCCTCGTCCCCGCGCAACGCGACCCCGTAGGCGTCCGCGAGCTCGCGGCCCGGATCGACGCCCAGTTCCTCCGCGAGCAGCCGCCGGGTGCGGTGGAACCAGTCGAGCGCCTCCGAGCGGCGTCCCGCACGCTGGAGTTCCCGCATGAGCGCGGCGGCCAGCGACTCGCGCAGGGGATGGGCCTCGGCCTCCGCGCGCAGCACGGCCGCCGCCCGGTTGTGCTCGCCGAGGCGCGCGTACGCCCCCGCCAGCATCTCCACGGAGGCGAGCCGGAGTTCCTCCAGGGCGTGCGCGGCGGCCTGGAGCGGCGGGCTCGGATAGGCGCCGCTCAGCGCGGGCCCCTGCCACAGCGACAACGCCTCCTGGTACATGGCCACGGCGTCGGCCGCGACCCGCTGGCCGCGGGCCAGCGTCACCAACTCCTCGAACCGGTGGGCGTCCAGCAGGCTCTCCGGCATCCGCAGGACGTACGAGGCGCCCTGCGTGACCAGTTCCACCCCGAACATCTCGGCGTCCGCCCCGGCGAGCAGGACCCGCAGCCGCGACACATGGCCCTGGATGACGCTGCGGGCACGAAGCGGAGGTTCGCGATCCCACAGCGTCGCCGTCAGTTGGTCCACCGGCACCGGGCGGTTGGGCCTCAGGAGCAGGGCGGCGAGGAGGCTGCGGCGCTTGGCGGGACCGAGGGGCAGTTCGCCGGCCTCGGTGGCGACGGAAACCGCTCCGAGCAGCCGGAACTCCACTGATGCATCTCCTTCTGGGGGAAAAGTCCAGATTACCGGAGGCGATTGCGGGAGGTGATTGCCGGAGGTGCCCGTGCGGCCCGTGTGGCCCGTGTGGCCCGTGTGGCCCGTGCGGCCCGTACGGCCCGTACGGCCCGTACGACCTGTGCGACCTGTGCGACCTGTGCGACCAGTGCGGCGCCCTTCCCCGCCGCACCCCTCCCGCCTACCCCACCACGCTGTCCCGCCACGCCCGGTGCAGATCCGCGAACGACCCGCTCCCCGCGATGAGTTCGTCCGGTGTGCCGTCCTCCACGACGCGCCCGTGCTCCATCACGAGCACCCGGTCGGCGATCTCCACCGTGGAGAGCCGGTGGGCGATCACGACGGCGGTCCTGCCGCGCAGCACGGTGTGCATGGCGCGCTGCACGGCCCGCTCGCCCGGGATGTCGAGCGAGCTGGTCGCCTCGTCGAGGATCAGCACCGCCGGGTCGGCGAGCAGCGCCCGCGCGAAGGCGACGAGCTGGCGCTGACCGGCGGAGATACGGCCACCCCGCTTGCGTACGTCGGTGTCGTAGCCGTCGGGCAGCGAGGTGATGAAGTCATGGGCGCCGATGGCCTTCGCCGCCTGCTCGATGTCCTCGCGGGTGGCGTCGGGGCGGCCGATGGCGATGTTCTCGGCGACCGTCCCGGAGAAGAGGAACGCCTCCTGCGTCACCATGACCACGCCCCGCCGCAGCTCGGCGTTGGCGAGGTCGCGCAGGTCGACGCCGTCGAGCAGGACGCGGCCCTCCGTCGGGTCGTAGAAGCGGGCGAGCAGCTTGGCGAGCGTCGACTTGCCGGCGCCGGTGGAGCCCACGACGGCGACGGTCTGCCCGGCGGGCAGCGTCAGGTCGAAGCGGGGCAGGATCTCGCCGCCGGTCCGGTAGGCGAACCGCACGCCGTCGAAGCGGACCTCGCGGCCCGGGTGTTCGGAGGCCAGGACGGGCAGCGGCCGAGCCTGGTCGGGGTCCGGCTCGGGCACGGAGGGGGTCTGCGCGAGCAGCCCGGCGACCTTCTCCAGCGAAGCCGCGGCCGACTGATAGGAGTTGAGGAACATCCCGAGCCGGTCGATCGGGTCGTAGAGCCGCCGCAGATACAGCACGGCCGCGGCCAGGACGCCGAGCGCGAGGGTGCCGTCGGTGACGCGGTAGGCGCCCCACAGGACGATCCCGGCGACGGCGGTGTTGGCGACGAGCCGGGACCCGACGACGTAACGGGCCATTTCCAGCATGGCGTCGCCGTTGGCCCGCTCGTGATGGCGGTTGAGTACGCCGAACTCCTCCTCGTTGGCGCGCTCGCGCCGGAAGGCGCGGACCGGCCGGATGCCGTTCATCGTCTCGGCGAACTTCACGATGACGGAGGCGATCGCGGTGGACCGCTTGCCGAAGAGGGGTCCCGCGCGGTGCTGATAACGCCGTACGAGGAGGTAGAGCGGCACGAACGACACGACCGCCACGGCTCCCAGGCTCAGGTCGAGCCAGAGCAGCATCGCCGAGATGTAGACGAAGGACAGGATGACGGTGATCAGCTCCTGCAGCCCCTCGCTGAGGAGTTCCCGCAGGGATTCCACGTCGGTGGTCGACCGGGAGATGAGCCGCCCCGACGTGTACCGCTCGTGGAAGTCCACGCTGAGGGCCTGCGCGTGCCGGAAGATCCGCCCGCGCAGATCGAGCAGTACGTCCTGGTTGACGCGGGCGGAGGCCACGATGAACGCGTACTGGAACGCGCCGGACGCGGCGGCGCAGAGCAGATATCCGATGCCGATGGCGACGAGCGGCCCGTAGTCGTCGCGGCGGACCGCGGGCACGCCCCTGTCGATGGCGTACGCGACGAGGAGCGGCCCGCCCTGCACGGCGGCCTGCTGCAGCAGAAGCAGCACGGTCGCGACGATGACGCGCCCCCGCAGCGGCGACAGCAAGGACCGCAGCAGGGCGCGGGTGGCGCCCGGGGCGGCGGGAAGGGTGTCCTCGCCGAAGTCGTCGGGCTCCGGGGCGGGGGACCCACCGGCCGGCGGGTGGCCGCCCTGTTCCCCGGGCTCCCGGGACTCCCCGGACTCCTCGGGCCTGCCCGGCCGGAAGCGTCCCGCCTCGGCGCCGGAGTACCCGTGCTCTTCGGGGCGGACCTCCTCGTCCGGCTCGGCGGCGGTCCGTGACGCCGGTGTCGACGCGGTCATCGTGCAGCCTCCTCATCCACGGACACCGGGCCTGCCCCCGACATCAGCCATGCGTACTCCGTGTTCCCCCGCAGCAGTTCCTGGTGGGTGCCCACCGCGGTGATCCGGCCGTCCGAGAGCAGGGCCACCCGGTCGGCGAGGAGGACCGTGGAGGGGCGGTGGGCCACCACCAAGGCCGTCGTGTCCTTCAGGACGCGGCGCAGGGCCGCCTCCACCAGGGCCTCCGTGTGGACGTCCAGCGCCGAGAGCGGATCGTCCAGGACCAGGAAGCGGGGGCGGCCCACCACCGCGCGGGCCAGGGCAAGACGCTGGCGCTGGCCGCCCGAGAGGCTCAGGCCCTGCTCGCCGACCTGGGTGGCCGTGCCCTGCGGCAGCGCATGGGCGAAGTCCGCCTGGGCGACCTCCAGGGCGCGCTCCAACTCCTCCTCGCCCGCGGCTTCTTCGGCGCCCATCAGGACGTTCTCGCCCACCGTCGCGGAGAACAGCGTCGGCTCCTCGAAGGCGACCGCCACCAGCGTGCGCAGCCGCTCGCGGTCCATCTGCGCGATGTCCTCGCCGTCCAGCGTGATGCGGCCCCCGCTCACCTCGTGCAGCCGGGGCACCAGCGCCGTGAGGGTCGTCTTGCCGCTGCCCGTCGCGCCGACGAGGGCGAGCGTCTCACCGGGGCGTATGTGCAAGTCGATCCGGTCGAGGGCGGGCGGCGCCCCCGCGGGCGCGTCCGGGTAGCGGAACTCCACGCCGTGGAAGCGCAGTCCGGCCTCACCCCCGGGCCCGGTGGTCTCCCCGCGCGCCACCGACGACTCCGGCTCCGCGTCCATCACCTCGAAGTACCGCTCGGTGGCCGTCGCCGACTCCTGGCTCATCGCGAGCAGGAACCCGATCGACTCCACCGGCCAGCGCAGCGCGAGCGCCGTGGAGAGGAACGCCACCAGCGTGCCCGTCGACAGCTCCCCGTCCGCCACCTGCACGGTTCCCAGCACGAGCGCAGCCCCGATCGCGATCTCCGGCAGCGCCATGATCACCGCGTAGATCGCGGCGAGCAGCCGCGCCTTGGCCAGCTCCGTGCCCCGCAGCGTGTGCGAGAGCTCGCGGAACGCCTGCGCCTGACTGCGGTGGCGGCCGAAGCCCTTGATGATGCGGATGCCCAGCACGCTCTCCTCGACGACCGTCGTCAGATCGCCGACCTGGTCCTGCGCCCGCCGCGCCACGGCCATGTACCGGCCCTCGTAGTACGCGCAGACGATCACCAGCGGCACCAGCGGAGTCAGCAGGACCAGCCCGAGCGTCCAGTCCTGCGCCAGCAGGATCGCCATGCCGACCACGATCGTCGTCCCGTTCACGATCAGGAACGTCAGCGGGAAGGCCAGGAACATCCGCAGCAGCATCAGGTCCGTCGTGCCGCGCGAGAGCAACTGGCCCGAGGCCCACCGGTCGTGGAAGGCCACCGGAAGCCGCTGGAGATGGCGGTAGAGATCGGCCCGCATCGCCGCCTCGACCGAGGCGAGCGGACGGGCCACCAGCCACCGCCGCAGACCGAAGAGCAGCGCCTCCGCGACGCCGAGCAGCAGCAGGAGCAGCGCCCCGAGCCACACACCTCCCAGGTCCCGGTCGGCCACCGGGCCGTCCACGAGCCACTTCAGCACGAGGGGGAAGACGAGCCCCGTACAGGAGGCGAGGATCGCGACGAATGCCGCGCTGAACAGGCGAGTTCGTACGGGCCGGACATACGGCCACAGCCGCAGCAGGGTCCGCGCCGCGGACCCTTCCCGGGCCGGACTCTGGGGAGCTTCCTTGGTCGGTGCATCTGGTTTCGGCATCACGAGCGAGCCTACGGACGGCCACTGACACAGCCCACCGAGTTTTTGCCCGTCCCCGCTCGTCCGCTGGTCCTACGACCCGGGCGCACCGGCCGCACCGGCGAAGTCGTACCCCTCCATCAACCGATCGGCTGATGCCCCTTCGAGCGCGATGGGCGATGCCCGGACCCCCTCCCACCGGCGAGGCTCGACCCATGCCCATCATCGAAGTGCACGACCTGCGCAAGGCCTACGGCGGACGGGCCGTCGTCGACGGTGTCTCCTTCGCCGTCGAGGAGGGTGAGATCTTCGGCGTGCTCGGGCCCAACGGCGCGGGCAAGACCACCACCGTGGAGTGCGTCGAGGGCCTGCGCGTCCCCGACACCGGGACCGTACGGGTCGCCGGACTCGACCCCGTCGCCGACCACGACCGCGTCACCCAGATCCTGGGCGCCCAGCTCCAGGAGAGCGAGCTCCAGGCCAAGCTCACCGTGCGCGAAGCCCTGGAGCTGTACGCCGCGTTCTACCCGCACCCCGCCGACTGGCGCCCCCTGGCCGAACGCCTGCACCTGACCGACAAGCTGGACAGCCGCTTCGGCAAGCTCTCCGGAGGCCAGAAGCAGCGCCTGTTCATCGCGCTCGCCCTGATCGGCAACCCGAGGGTCGTCGTGCTCGACGAGCTGACCACCGGGCTCGACCCGCGCGCCCGCCGCGACACCTGGCGGCTCATCGAGGACGTACGCGACAGCGGAGTCACCGTCCTGCTGGTCACCCACTTCATGGAGGAGGCCCAGCGCCTCTGCGACCGCATCGCGGTCATCGACCAGGGGCGGATCGCCGCGCTCGACAGTCCGGCGGGCCTCATCAGCCGGGCCGCGGGCTCCACCGTCATGTCCTTCACGCCGTCCGAGCCGCTCGACGAGCGGGAACTCGCCGCCCTGCCCTCGGTGATCTCCGTCGGCCTGCGCGACGGCCGCTACACCCTGGGCGGCACCGACGAGACCGTCGACGCCGCCATCACGCTGCTCGCCCGCCACCACATCACCGCCCACCAACTCCGGGTCTCCGACGCCACGCTGGACGACGCGTTCCTCGACCTGACGGGAGCCACGGCATGAGCGCCACCGCCACCGCACCGCACGCCACCGCACCGCACGCCACCGCGCGGAACAAGGCCTCGGCCGCCGTGCTCAAGGCCGAGTTCCGGCTCTTCCGCCGCGAGCCGGGCGCCCTCTTCTGGATCATGATGTTCCCCACGATCCTCCTGGTGGTCCTCGGCTCCATCCCCTCCTTCCGGAAGACCGACGCCTCGCTGGGCGGCCTCCGCCTCGTCGACGCGTACGTCCCCGTGACGGTGCTGCTCTCCCTGATCATGGCGGGCGTACAGGCCATGCCGCCGCTGCTCACCGGCTACCGCGAACGCGGCATCCTGCGCCGCATGTCGGCCACGCCGGTCCGCCCCTGGGCCGTGCTCGGCGCGCAGATGGGCATCTACGGAGCCGCCGCCCTCGTCTCGTCCCTGCTCTCCCTGACCGTGGGCCGCCTGGCCTTCGACGTGCCCCTGCCGCGCCAGGCCTTCGGCTACGCCCTCGCGCTGCTCCTCGCCATCCTGTGCGGGCTCGCGCTCGGCGCCGTGGTCTCCGCCCTCGCGCGTACGACCAAGGCCGCGACCGCGATCGGCTCCGCCGTCTTCTTCCCGATGATGTTCAGCGCGGGCGTCTGGCTGCCGGTGCAGGCGATGCCGGACGCGCTCGCCCGCGTCGTGCAGATCGCCCCGCTCGGCGCGGCGGCCCAGGCGCTGGGCGACGCGGCGGCCGGCGACTGGCCCGGCCTGACCCACCTCGGCGTGCTCGCCCTGTGGGCCGTGGGCCTCTCGGCGGCGGCAGCGCGCTGGTTCCGGTGGGAATGAGGGGCGGGCGGGCGCACAGGTGACCCACACTGGGAACGTGAGCACGAGCACGAGCACGAGCACGACTACGGGTACGAGCACGGGTACGGGTACGAGCACGGCGGACGCCACGCAGATGATCGAGCAGCGCTGGGGCCAGTTCCACCGCTGGGGCCCCTACGTGCTCCTCGGGTTCGGCGCCCTCATGTCGTCCGCCACGAGCGACGTCGTCGGCATGGGCCGTGGCGCGTGGATGGAGGCAGCGGCCCTGGTCGCCGCCGCGGTGGTGCTCCAGGTCTGCTGGGGCGTCCTCGAGCGCTCCCGCCCCGGCCCCTCGCTCGCGGGGATCCTCTACTACGCCGTGCGCTGGGCGATCGCCTTCGTCCTCACCTGGATCAACCCGTTCTTCGCGTTCTACGCCGTCGCCGGATACTTCGGGGCCGAGCGGCTGCTGCCCCCGCGCCTGGTCAAGCCCGGCCTCTTCGCCACCGCCGTCATCATGGCGGGCTCCCAGTCGGGCGGGCTCCCGCCGGACGGGGACCTTGGCTGGACCGTCTTCGGCGGGCTGCTCGCGGTGAACATCGCGCTGCTCGCCGTCTTCGCCCACCTCACGGCGCAGGAGGACCAGCGCGCCCGCGACGCCGCCGCCACCATCGTCGAACTGGAGCGCACCAACACCGCCCTCCAGCAGGCCATGGACGAGAACGCCGCCCTGCACGCCCAACTCCTGGTCCAGGCGAGGGAAGCGGGCGTCGCCGACGAGCGGCGCAGGCTCGCCGCGGAGATCCACGACACCATCGCGCAGGGCCTGACCGGCATCATCGCCCAGCTCCAGGTCGTCTCGACCGCGTCCGACGAGACCCTGGCCCGCGAACACCTCGGCCGCGCCGCGGACCTGGCCCGGCACAGCCTCGGTGAGGCCCGCCGCTCCGTGCACAACCTCTCCCCGACGGCCCTGGAGCACGACGCGCTGCCCGAAGCACTGAAGAAGACGGTCGCGGAGTGGGCCGAACGCACCGGCGTCCGCGCCGACTTCACCGTCACGGGACCCGCCGAGCCGCTCCACGAAGAGATCGAGGCGACCCTCCTGCGCATCGTCCAGGAGGCCCTGTCCAACGCCGCCCGGCACGCGGACGCCGCCCGCCTCGGCGTCACCCTCTCGTACATGGAGGGCGAGGTCGCCCTGGACGTACGCGACGACGGCCGCGGCTTCGACCCGCTGACCCTGGTGCAGCGCAGCGGCTCCGGCGGCTTCGGGCTCGACGGGATGCGGGCCCGCGCCGAGCGCATCGCGGGTTCGTTCACCGTGGAATCGGAGCCGGGGCACGGCACCGCCCTGTCGGCTCGCGTACCCTTGGTCCGCCATGGCTGACCTGATCACTCTCCTCATCGTCGATGACCATCCCGTCGTACGGGACGGTCTGCGCGGCATGTTCCGCTCCGACCCCTGCTTCGAGGTGCTCGGCGAGGCCGCCGACGGCATCGAGGCCGTCGCCCTGGTGGAGCGCCTGGACCCGGACGTCGTCCTGATGGACCTGCGCATGCCGGGCGGGGGCGGCGTCGAGGCGATCGCCGAACTGGGCAGGCGCGGGGCTCGCGCCCGGGTCCTCGTCCTCACCACGTACGACACGGACTCGGACACGCTGCCCGCGATCGAGGCGGGCGCGACCGGCTATCTCCTCAAGGACGCGCCCCGCGACGACCTGTTCACGGCGGTCCGCGCGGCGGCCCAGGGCCGTACGGTGCTCTCGCCCGCCGTCGCGTCCCGGCTCGTCTCACGCGTACGCGCCCCCGGCAACGAGCCGCTGAGCACCCGCGAACGGGAAGTGCTCGCGCTCGTCGCCAAGGGCACGTCGAACCGTGCGATCGCCGCCGAACTCTTCATCAGCGAGGCCACGGTCAAGACGCATCTCACCCACATCTACGGCAAGTTGGGCGTCAAGGACCGCGCGGCGGCGGTGGCCACGGCGTACAGCAGAGGAATCCTGGGCTGAGGCAGGGCGCCCCGAAGGGGCGCGGGGAACTGCGCGCCCAGCCACAGACGGCCCGCAGTCAACAGCCGAGCGACTAGGCGGTCTGCCACAACGCGGGCGTGTTGGGCGGCTCCCAGCCAACCTGCGCCTGGTGCCCCTGGAGGCAGCGGTAAGTGACGCCGCCATAGCTGACGGAGTCACCCGCGGCGTAGACCTTCCCCGCAGCCCAGGTGCCGCCGGGCTCTGGCTCACCGGGACCCGGGTCACCCCCACCCGTGGTCCGAAGCGTCAGGCCATACTGCTGGAGCAGCGGATTGATCGGCTGATGGAAGGTCGTCCCGCCGCTGGAGCAGTTGCCGGAGCCGCCGGACGTGACGCCCTGCGCCTGGCTCCCGGAGATGAAGGAGCCGCCCGAGTCACCCGGCTCCGCGCAGACCGTCGTCCGCGTCACGCCGCTGATGGTGCCCTCGGGGTAGGTGACACTGGTGTTGTGCTGCTGGATCGTGCCGCAGTGCCACCCCGTAGTGGAGCCGGAACGGCAGATCGACGCACCCACCGGGGACTGCGTGGAGCCCCCGACGCCGATCCGTTGCCCGCCCTGGCCCTTCACGTACGGGGTGGCGGTCCACTGGGAGTTGGCGGCGACCCAGGCCATGTCCCTGCCGGGGAAGATCGACGCCTGGAACGTGCCCTGGGCCACCTGGTTGTAGCCGCTGGTCGCGGTGCCCGCGCGCCCGCAGTGGCCCGCGGTGGCGAAGCCCTGCTGGGTGCCCTTGGTGACCGGGAAGCCGATGGAACACCGGCCGCCCATGTAGTACGCGTCGCCGCCCACGAGGTCGTAGAGCGGCCGCGGCCGGTTCTTGGTCTTCTCGACCTGTACGAGGGTGGGCGCGATGCCCGCGGCCCGGACGAGGGAGGCGGCGGCCCCCGCCCGCACGGCACGCACCACGACGGCGTTGGACCGCACGTCGACGTACCAGACGGGCGCGTCACGCGTAGCCGCCTTGCGGGCGGCACGATCCAACTTGCCCTTGGCCGAGTCAAGTTGCGCGAGGGAGTGATCAACAACCTTGGCCCGCGCGCCCCGCGCCTCGATCACGGGGACGTCGGAGGCATCGGTGGTGGCCACGGTGAGCCGCGCCGACGTGGCACCGTGCACCCAGGCGCCCGCGAAGTCACGGCCGAGGGCGCCCCGCAGGGCTCCCGCGACGGCGCCGGCCTCGGCCTCGTTGACCAGACGGGCCTCGGCCTGCGCCGACGTGAGGCCGAGGTCCCGCCGCATGGCCTCCAGGACCTCGGGCGATGTCCTGTCGACGGCGGCGGTCTCGGCGGGGGATGGCAGGTTGGCCGAGGCGGGATCGGCCTGGGCGTGGGCGGTGCCGGGCAGGCCCGCGAGGGCCAGCGCACCGGCCGCGGCGAGTGCGGCGCAGGCTGCGGCGGCGCGTCTGTGGTGGATGGGGGGCATGGGGGCATCTCCTCGGTCACGAGGGGGTGAGCGGACCGGCGGGGAGTCGGCCAGCGGTTCGCCCACAACGTAGAAGCCTCAACTGCCCTGCAGTAGATGCCAGTTGACCCCCGGCCCCGGTGTTATGGAAGGCGCAAGGAGGGGGAGGCGAGGGAGGGCGCGGCTGGTACGGGGCGATGGAGGAGTGGCCCCGGGAGCGGTGCGGGGAGCGCGGCCTCGGGAGCGGCGCGGGGAGCGCGTCCCCGGGAGGGCGGGGAGGCGGCTCCGGAGGGCCATGGCGCGGCACCGGGGAGGCGAGGGGGCCGGCTGGTACGGGGCGATGGAGGAGCGGTCCCGGGAGCGGTGCGGGGAGCGCGGCCTCGGGAGCGGTGCGGGGAGCGCGTCCCCGGGAGGGCGGGGAGGCGGCTCCGGAGGGCCACGGCGCGGCACGGGGGAGGTCTTGCGAGGGTGCTGCGAGCTGCGTTCCCGGTCGGGGGATCCCTTGTGAATGCGCCGCGGGCCTTGCTCCGGAGGGGGGCTCCTGCCAAGCCGTCGCAAGCCACGTTCCCGGCCAAGGCAAGCCCCGCCGACGCACCCCGAGCCGCACACCCCCTAGAGCAGCCCCGCCGAAGGCGCCGCCAGCCAAGCCGTGTAGCTCTCGCTGCGGGCCGCCGCCTCCGCGTGGGCCGCTCGGGCCTGGGCGAAGACCGTGGGGGCGGTGTCGCGGGCCGGGGCCGTCGGGTGCCAGCCGAGCAGGTGCCGCCAGTACAGCGGCGCCCCGGAGAGCGGCCGGGTCACCAGGCCCGGCGTCGGTGGGAACGTCGCCCGGCAGAGCCCCACCGCCCGGCCCACCTGGACCAGATGGACGCAGGACGCCACGTCCGTCTCGTACACGGAGGACGGCGTGAACCCCGCGCGGGCGCACGCCGCGGTGAAGCAGTCCGCGAAGCAGCCGTCGCCCGGCACGTCCGTCCACGCCTCGCCCGCCAGCCTGGCCAGGTCGATCTCCGGACGGTCGGCGAGCGGATGCCCGGTGGGCAGCATGACGAAGACCGGGTCACGGGCGACCTCCCGCCACACGAGCAGCTCACTCTGGGGCGGCGTACTGGCCCCGCACGTCCCCACCAGCGCGAAGTCGAGGCGCCCGTCGGCCGTGCGGGACGCGATCTCCCGCTCCGACCAGGAGGTGTGGGTCGTCACCCGCGCCCCCGGATGCGCCGCGGCCAGCCGGTCCACCAGCGCGCCGAGCAGCGGCCCGTGCGTCGCGCCGAGCCGGAACCCCGTACCGCCGTCCCAGGCGCGGCCGAACCGCAGCGCCTCCTCCCGCAGCCCGCTGACCGCGGGCAGCACGACCCGGGCGCGGGCCAGCACGAACTCCCCGAGCGCGGTGGCCCGCACCCCGTGCCGCCCCCGCTCGAAGAGCTCCCCGCCCAGGGCACGCTCGATCCGCTTCAACTGTGCGCTCAGGGCGGGCTGCGCGAGCCCCAGCGCGGTGGCGGCCTTGGTCAGGCTGCCCGCGTCGGCGATCGCCCGGATCGTCTTGAGGTGCCGCAACTCCAGGTCCATGGCCCGAGCTTGACCCGTGCCCCGGAGCGCGGCAATGGGCAGGTTCGGACCAATGCGGGCCCCCGGACGTCAGCCCCCTCCACCCCCCACGTCGTCCCGCACCCGCAGCAGCAGCACCGACCGCGCGGTCATCATCACCGTCGAGTCGGCGTGGAGGATCGTGCCGGGGGCCGAACTCTGCTCCTCCAGGGCGGTGTCCACCACCACCTCGTACGCCCGCGCCCACGGCGCCCCCGGCAGCACGAAGCCGCCCGCGTGGTCCGCCGCGTGCAGGACCGCGAGGAAGCTGTCGTCGACGATCGGCGCGCCCCGGGCGTCGCGGCCGGGTATGTCGCGGCCGGAGAGATACATGCCGAGCGTCGCCGCCGGCGCGTACCAGTCGCCCTGCGTCATCTCCGTCCCGCGCGCCGTGAACCACGCCAGGTCCCGCAGGCCGTCCGCCGAGTGCGCACGCCCCGAGAAGAACGCCCGCCGCCGCAGCACGGGATGCCGGTGGCGCAGGGCGATCAGGCGGGCCGTGAGATCGCGCAGGGCCGCCCACCCCGGCTGGTCGAGCAGCCCCCAGTCCACCCAGCTGACCTCGTTGTCCTGGCAGTACGCGTTGTTGCTGCCCCCTTGCGTGCGCCCCATCTCGTCCCCGGCGACCAGCATCGGCACCCCGGTCGAGAGCAGCAGCGTCGTCAGGAGATTGCGCAGCTGCCGCCGGCGCAGCTCCGTCACCCGCTCGTCCGCGCTCTCGCCCTCCACACCGCAGTTCCACGACCGGTTGTCGTTGGACCCGTCCCTGTTCCCCTCGCCGTTGGCCCCGTTGTGCTTCTGCTCGTAGGACACCAGGTCCCGCAGCGTGAACCCGTCGTGCGCCGTCACGAAGTTCACCGACGCGTACGGCCGCCGCCCGCCCCACGCGTACAGATCGCTCGACCCGGAGAGGCGGTAACCCAGATCCCGTACATCGGGCAGCGCGCCCCGCCAGAAGTCCCGTACCGCGTCGCGGTAGTGGTCGTTCCACTCCGTCCACAGGGGAGGGAAGGCCCCCACCTGATAGCCGCCGGACCCCACGTCCCACGGCTCGGCGATCAGCTTCACGCGCCGCAGGACCGGATCCTGCGCGATCACCGCGAGGAAGGGCGAGAGCATGTCGACGTCGTGGAACGAACGCGCGAGCGCCGCCGCCAGGTCGAAGCGGAAGCCGTCCACGCCCATCTCGGTCACCCAGTAGCGCAAGGAGTCCGTGATCAGGCGGAGCACGTGCGGCTGGACCACCTGAAGCGTGTTCCCGCAGCCCGTGTAGTCCGCGTACCGCCGCGCGTCGTTCGGCTGGAGCCGGTAGTAGCCGCGGTTGTCGATGCCCTTGAGCGAGAACATCGGGCCCAGCTCCCCGGCCTCCGCCGTGTGGTTGTAGACCACGTCCAGGATCACCTCGATCCCGGCCTCGTGCAGCGCCCGCACCATCCTCTTGAACTCGCCGACCTGCCCGCCCGTCGTCCCCGACGCCGCGTACGCCGCGTGCGGCGCGAAATAGCCGATCGAGTTGTAGCCCCAGTAGTTCTTCAGACCGCGTCTGAGCAGATGGTCCTCGTGCGCGAACTGGTGCACCGGCAGCAGCTCCACCGCCGTCACCCCGAGCCGCAGCAGATGCTCGATCGCCGCCGGATGCGCGAGCCCCGCGTACGTACCCCGCAGCTCCTCGGGAATCCCCGGGTGCAGCTTGGTGAAGCCGCGTACGTGGACCTCGTAGATGACCGAGTCCGCCCACGGCGTCTTCGGGCGCCGGTCGTCGGCCCACTCGTCGTCCGGGGCGTCGTCGTGCACGACCACGCCCTTGGGGACGTACGCGGCGGAGTCCCGGTCGTCCCGCACCGTGTCGGCCACCTGCTGCTGCGGCCAGTCCCGCACGTGGCCGTACACCTCGGGCGGCAGACCGTGCGTCGCGAAGTCGCCGTCCACCGCACGCGCGTACGGATCCAGGAGCAGCTTCGCCGGGTTCCAGCGGGCGCCCGTCCAGGGGTCCCAGCGGCCGTGCACGCGGTAGCCGTAGCGCTGCCCCGGCAAGGCGCCCGGCACGAAGCCGTGCCAGATCTCGTGCGTCAGCTCCGTCAGCGAGGAGCGCGTCTCGACGCCCTCCTCGTCGAAGAGACAGAGCTCGACGGCCTCGGCGCCCCCCGCCCACAGCGCGAAGTTCGTGCCCGCGACCCCGTCGGGCCCCACCCTGAACCGCGCGCCCAGCGGCGTCGGCGTCCCCGGCCACACGGGCAGCGGGCGCGCCCGCGCGACGGCCCGTGGCGCGGCGCGCGCCGGAGTCGACGTCCCGTTCACGGCGGCGGGCCCACCGTTCACGGCGGCCGCGCCCGTCCCGCGCCGCCCACCCGGCAGTGCTTCCTGTTCGGCTGCGCTGGACACCCATCCGCCTCCTGCGGCTCGACCCCTGCCGCGTCCCGGCGGCGGGGGCGTACCAGACCGGACGCCGCGCGGAACCCCGGGGCCCGTGCCGTCCTCCCCACTGTTCTGCCCAGCGTGTGCGTCGCACTCACGTTTCCCCAGGAGGGGGACGGTCGTTGGGACGGACGTGAGACAGGTAGCGAGGCGCGCTCGGCGCGCAGGGGCCGCGCTGGCCGCCGTAGTGACATGGGCAGGACTGCTTGCCGGAGTCGCGGGGTGCAGCGGTGACAGCGGTGGCATCGACCAGCTGATGGGCAAGCCACGGTCGCCCGCCGACGTGATCCGGGTGACGCCCGACGACGGCAGCAAGGGGGTCCGGGGCGAGGAACGGCTCCAGGTCGAGGTCCCCGACGGACGCCTCGAATCGGTGAAGGTCGTCCGGGTGCAGGACGCGCGGGAGGCTCCGGTGCCGGGACGCATCGACGAGGACGGCATGACCTGGAAGCCCCAGGACCAGGGCGGCCTGGCGCTCGCCGCGAAGTACTCGGTGGACGCCGTCGCCCTGGACGGCCACGGCCGCCGCTCGGCCCGGCACACGACGTTCACGACGCAGGTGCCCGACGAGCGGTTCATCGGCTACGTGACGCCGGAGAACCGCTCCACGGTCGGCACCGGCATGATCGTCTCCCTGGAGTTCAACCAGGAGATCGAGAACCGCGAGGCCGTCCAGCGCGCCATCCGCGTCACCGCCGACCCGGAGGTCGACGTACGGCCGCACTGGTTCGGCAAGACCCGCGTCGACTTCCGCCCCGAGAAGTACTGGAAGCCCGGCACGAAGGTCACCGTCGGCCTGCGCCTGCGCGACGTCGAAGCCGCCCCCGGCATCTACGGACTGCAGGACAAGAGCTTCTCGTTCACGGTCGGCCGCAGCCAGACCTCCCTGGTCGACGCCGCGGACCACACCATGGAAGTACGCCGCGACGGCGAGGTCCTCTCCACGGTCCCGATCACCGCGGGCGCCCCCAAGACCACGACGTACAACGGGAAAATGGTGGTCGCCGAGATGCTGGAGGTGACCCGGATGAACAGCCGCACGGTCGGCTTCGGCGGGGAGTACAACATCCCCGACGTCCCGCACGCGATCCGCCTGACGACGTCCGGCACCTTCCTGCACGGCAACTACTGGTCGCCGAACGCCCCTGGCAACACCAATGTCAGCCACGGCTGCGTGGGCCTGCGCGACGTGAAGGGCGGCAGCTCACGCACCCCGGCGGGGTGGTTCTTCGACCGCACCCTGATCGGCGATGTGGTGGAAGTCGTCAACAGCGATGACAAGAAAGTCGCTCCTGACAACGGGCTCGGTGGCTGGAACATGGGATGGAAGGAGTGGACGGCGCCGCCCGGCACGAAGACGGAAGCCAAGCCCACGGACCCCAGCTGAGCCAGGGCCCGCACCCCGTGCGCAGTTGGGACTGAACGGTGACATTGGCGGGGAGTCATCGGTCAGGGCCGTGTGGTTATCTAGCGCTGGCGCGTGTCTGTGCGCGCAGATGCACTGGGGTGCGGGCCTGACCAGGCCGTGCGAGGGGAGACACATCTTGAACGGGCGACCGATATCGGGGACGTCGGTTGGTGCGCGGGGGCGCGCACGGCGACAGGGGACCAAGGGCCTCTTTGCGGTGGCATCGGGTGTGACGCTGCTGTTGGTCACGGCATGCGGCGGGGGAGGCGGCTCGGACGCGGGCGGCGACGGCAAGGGCGAGGCCGACAAGAACGCGCCGTCGACCGCCGTGGTGACGATAGCGCCCAAGGACGGCGCCGACTCGGTGGCCACCAGCGGCGCACTGAAGATAGCCGCCGACAAGGGCAAGCTGTCCGAGGTCAAGGTCCAGGACGGCAAGGGCAATCCGGTCCCGGGCAAGATCACCTCGGGCGGCGCGAGCTGGACGCCGGCGCATCACCTCGCCGCGTCCACGAAGTACAAGGTCCACGCGATAGCCAAGGACTCCGAGGGACGTGAGTCCGCCAAGGACACGTCGTTCACGACGCTGACGCCGAAGAACACCTTCATGGGCCAGTTCACGCCGGAGGACGGTTCGAAGGTCGGCGTGGGAATGCCGTTCTCGGTCAACTTCACGCGCGGCATCACCGACCCGGAGGCCGTCGAGAAGGCCATCGAGGTCAAGACCGAGCCGTCCGTGCCGGTCGAGCCGCACTGGTTCGGCAACGACCGCATCGACTTCCGGCCCGAGAAGTACTGGAAGGCGGGGACCGAGGTCACCGTCAAGCTCAACCTCGACGGTGTCGAGGGCCGGCCCGGCGTCTACGGCAAGCAGGCCAAGACCCTGAAGTTCACCGTCGGCCGCAGCCAGGTCTCCACCGTCGACGCCAAGTCCCACCAGATGAAGGTCGTCCGGGACGGCAAGCAGATCAAGAAGATCCCGATCACCGCGGGCGCACCGGGCACGACGACGTACAACGGCCAGATGGTCATCAGCGAGAAGCTCAAGGTCACGCGCATGAACGGCGAGACCGTCGGCTTCGGCGGCGAGTACGACATCAAGGACGTGCCGAACGCGATGCGCCTGTCCACGTCGGGCACGTTCATCCACGGCAACTACTGGTCGGGCGGCGCCTTCGGCAACACGAACGCCAGCCACGGCTGCATAGGCCTGAGCGACGTGCGCGGCGGCTACAGCAAGAAGACGCCCGCCGGATGGTTCTTCGAGAACTCCCTCGTCGGTGACCTCGTGGTCGTGAAGAACTCGGCGGACAAGACGATCCAGCCCGAGAACGGCTACAACGGCTGGAACATGTCCTGGGAGAAGTGGAAGGCCTGAGCCTTCCGGTGCGGCCCGACCACCCGGCCGCATGTCGACGTCATGCGGGGCACGGCTAACGTGCCCCGCATGACATCTGTGCATCTCGAAGTCGCCGAGGGCGTCGGCACCATCCGCCTCGACCGCCCCCCGATGAACGCGCTCGACATCGCCCTTCAGGACCGGCTGAAAGAGCTGGCCGAAGAGGCGACCCGGCGCGACGACGTACGTGCCGTGATCATCTACGGCGGCGAGAAGGTGTTCGCGGCGGGCGCGGACATCAAGGAGATGCAGGCGATGGACCACGCGGCGATGGTCGTGCGGTCCAAGGCCCTGCAGGACTCCTTCACCGCCGTCGCCCGCATCCCCAAGCCCGTCGTCGCCGCCGTCACCGGTTACGCGCTCGGCGGCGGCTGCGAGCTGGCGCTCTGCGCCGACTTCCGCATCGCCGCCGACAACGCCAAGCTCGGCCAGCCGGAGATCCTGCTCGGCCTGATCCCCGGCGCGGGCGGCACCCAGCGCCTGTCCCGTCTGGTCGGCCCGTCCAAGGCCAAGGACCTCATCTTCACCGGCCGCATGGTCAAGGCCGACGAAGCGCTCGCCCTCGGCCTCGTGGACCGCGTCGTGCCCGCCGCCGAGGTGTACGAGCAGGCGCGCCAATGGGCGGCGCGGCTCGCGCAGGGGCCCGCGCTCGCGCTGCGCGCCGCCAAGGAGGCGGTGGACGCGGGCCTGGAGACGGACATCGACACGGGGCTCGCGATCGAGCGCACCTGGTTCGCGGGTCTTTTCGCCACCGAGGACCGCGAGCGGGGCATGCGCAGCTTCGTCGAGGAGGGTCCCGGCAAGGCCAAGTTCCTCTGAAACGGCACCCGAAGTTCCGCTGTAACGCCATCAGTTGAGGGCGCGTCAGCCAAAGTGTCCCCCGAAGGAGCGGATTATGCGCGACTTAAGAGAACCTTAAGCCTGCCTCCTTCGCGGCCCTAAGTGATCACTCGTAAGCGGGCAGTCATCGCAGGTCAGACGGGGTGTCGCAGGGACTTCTCTGCCTCTGGCATATGCCTACCCGGCCCCCCGGAACGGATGATTCCGGGGGGCTTATTCCGTCGGAACGGCCCCGGAACGCGCTCTGTGCGGCCATGATGGGGGGCATGGCGGGGCTGGAGGGTATCGAACAGCCGCGGCGACACGGGAGTGCGACCGCGGCGCGCTGGTCGCCGGCGGTCGAGGACGAACACGCGCTGAAGGCGCTGGAGTTGTTCGGTAATCCGACGGACGCGGAGGTTCCGCTGCCGTCGCGCCCGGAGTCTGCCGCCATCGCGCGCAGGCTCACCCAGGTCGTGGTGCTCCGGCACTGGGGTCTGTCCCCGAAGCTGACCGAAGACGCGGTGCTCCTCACCTCCGAACTGGTCGGCAACGCCGTGCGGCACACCGGCGCCCGCGTCTTCGGGCTGCGGATGATGCGGCGGCGCGGCTGGATCAGGATCGAGGTGCGTGACCCCTCGCGCGGGCTGCCCTGTCTGATGCCCGTCCAGGAACTCGACCTCAGTGGCCGCGGCCTCTTCCTGGTCGACAAGCTCTCCGACCGGTGGGGCGTGGATCTGCTGCCGCGCGGCAAGACGACGTGGTTCGAGATGCGGGTCGCCGACCGCTGACGTGGCTGGCTCGACTGGCGCGGTTGACTCGACTGACTCGACTGACGAAAAACGCGAAAGCCCCCGGTCGCCGTTTGAGGCGCTGCGGGGGCTTTCGCGGGGGCGCCGCGGACGAAGGGGTGTGGTCCACGGCGCTGATGACGACCTGAGCCCGGGTCAATGGGGGTCGTGGCTTCGACTATGGCAGACGGGCGCCGACGATCCAAAAGTCCCTATCCGGTCATGCGGGTACAAAACGTGACACTTTCAAAGTGAATCCTTGGTGAGCTGGGACACCTGCCTGGTAAACGCTGGTTAAGTTCAGGCTGTGGCAGGTGTTCCGCAAGCGGCATAGAGGGGCATCGGAGCCTCCGCGCCCCCGACCCGCAGGGTTCACGTGCGGGCAATCAGCGGCTTTTGCCTGCTTTTCCCATTAAATGGTCGCGTGATCGAGACTGACCGCCGCGGAGCCCTGCGCGCGGGCGCCGGACTGGCCGCCGCGGGCGCGCTCACCGCAGGCTGCTCCGCCTTCGGATCCGCCCCCGCAGCGCACCGGGCCGCACCCGACGCCCGACGCCCCGCCGCGCAAACCCCCCGCGCCGCCCCCGCACCCCGCCGCTTCCCCGGCCTGCCCGACCAGATCGCGCACAGCCCCCGCCAGCGCCCCCAGGTCGCCCTCACCTTCCACGGCCAGGGCGACCCGGCCATCGCGCGCTCCCTGCTCACCATCGCCGAGAAGGCGGACGCCAGGATCACCGTCCTCGCCGTCGGCAGCTGGCTCGACGAACACCCCGAGCTCGCCCGCCGCATCCTCGACGGCGGCCACGACCTCGGCAACCACACCCACCACCACCGCACCATCAACGAAATGCCCGAGGCCGACGCCTACGCGGAGATCACCGGCTGCGCGGACCGGCTGCGCCGCCTCACCGGATCCATCGGCACCTGGTTCCGCCCCTCGCGCGCCGAGACCGCGACCCCGCTCGTCGCCCGCCTCGCCCACCGCGCGGGCTACCCGCACGTCCTCTCGTACGACGTCGACTCCCTCGACTTCACCTCGCCGGGCGCCCAGGCCGTCACCCGCAAGGTCGCGTCGGAGGTGCGTCCGGGCTCCGTGGTGAGCATGCACTTCGGGTACGCGGACACGGTCGCCGCGCTCCCCGCCGTCCTTCAAGCCCTCGACCGGCGCGGCCTGCGCGCGGTGACGACCACGGAGTTGCTGACCTGATGACCCTGCACCTGAACCTCACCCAGCGCACCGGGGCGCTCTTCGCCGCGGGCGCCGTCGTGGCCGCCGCGCTCGCCGGCTGCGGCAGCGGCGACCACCGCGAGGACGAAGCCCTCGGCACCGAGGGCATCCAGAAACCCGCCGAGCGCAAGGCGGCGCCGGGCCTCCCCGGCATGCCACCGGTCCTCGACCCCAAGGACGTCTACGCGGCCGACCGCCCGAACAAGCTCTCCCCGGTGGTCAAGGACTTCCCCTCCCGGATCTACGTTCCCAACACCAACTCCAACACGGTCTCGGTCATCGACCCCGAGAAGTACGAAGTGATCGACACGATCGACGTGGGGATCCAGCCCCAGCACGTCGTCCCCTCCTGGGACCTGAAGACGCTCTGGGTCAACAACAACCGGGGACACACGCTCACCCCCATCGACCCCAAGACGGGCAAGGCGGGCAAGCCGGTCGACGTGCACGACCCGTACAACCTCTACTTCACGCCCAACGGCAAGTACGCGATCGTGATGGCCTCGATGGACCGCGAGCTCGTCTTCCGCGACCCGCACACCATGAAGGAGCTCAAGACCGAACCGGTCAGCTGCTACGGCGTCAACCACGCCGACTTCTCCGCGGACGGCCGCTACTTCATCGTCTCCTGCGAGTTCTCGGGAGAGCT
Source organism: Streptomyces sp. NPDC057302 (assembly GCF_042667685.1). Taxonomy (NCBI): domain Bacteria; kingdom Bacillati; phylum Actinomycetota; class Actinomycetes; order Kitasatosporales; family Streptomycetaceae; genus Streptomyces; species Streptomyces sp. NPDC057302. Next base: position 24,092 of record NZ_JBHUZJ010000005.1, read on the forward strand.
GTTGAAGGTCGACACGGAGAAAATGAAGGTCGTCGGCCAGCAGAAGCTGCCCTTCGAGGGCGCCATGCCGCAGGACGTGAAGGTCTCGCCCGACGGCAAGACCTTCTACGTGGCCGACATGATGGCCAACGGCATGTGGGTCCTGAGCGGCGACAAGTTCGACAAGCCGAGACTTCTGCCCACCGGCAAGGGCACGCACGGTCTGTACGTCAGCCGGGACTCACGCGAGATGTACGTGTCCAACCGAGGCGAGGGAACCATCTCCGTCTTCGACTTCCCCAAGAACAAACTGACCAAGAAATGGAAGCTCCCCCAGGGCGGCAGCCCCGACATGGGCGGGGTGTCGGCGGACGGCAACACCCTCTGGCTGTCCGGCCGTTACGACTCAGAGGTGTACGCCATCGACACCCGCACCGGAGTGCAGACGGCCCGCATCCCGGTGGGCGGCGGCCCGCACGGCCTCGCGGTGTACCCGCAGCCCGGCCGCTACTCGCTCGGGCACACGGGGATCTTCCGCTGAGTAATACGGCTCAGTAGTACAACGGTTGACCACCCCGGCCACCGGGCACGAGAAGGGCAGATCCACCTGCACTCCCTCTGCCGCTCAGGAGGCTGCCCGTGCTCAAAGGCATCGACGTCAGCTCGCACCAGTCCACCTTCGACACGGACGGCATCTCCTTCGTGATCATAAAGTCGACGGAGGGCCGTTCGTACGTCAACCCAAGACTGACGGCACAGACGAAGCGGGCGCGGGACGGCGGCTGCGTGGTCGGCTTCTACCACTTCCTGTGGCCGGGGAACATCACGGCCCAGGCGGAGTACTTCGTCAGCAAGACCCCTGAGAAATCAGGGGACTTGCTGGCAGCGGACTGGGAGTGGACGGGCGAGCACACGCGCGCGAGCAACGCGGAGAAGGACCGGTTCATCCGGGAGGTGAAGCGGCTGAGGCCCGACCACCGCGTGATCTTGTATACGAACCGCGATTTCTGGCTGAACCACGACACCACGTCCTACGCGGGCGACGCCCTATGGATCGCCGACTACGTCACGGCGGGCAAGCCCCGCATCCAGGCGAAGTGGCGGATCCATCAGTACACGTCGTCGCCGCTGGACAAGAATGTCGCGGATTTCGCGAGCGAGGACGCGCTGCGGGACTGGGCCAAGCCGTAGCCGTCCCGCGCGCGGCCTCTCGTGTCGCGGTCAGGCGCGCCAGTCCGGCGTCCGCTCCTTGGACGCCGAGTCCAGCGCCTTGCGGATCGCGTCCGCGTCCGCCGCGAGGCCGTAGACCGGGGTGCCCGGCTGCTGGCGCCACGATTCGTCCTGGCCGCCCGTGTCGACGGTGTCGAAGCCGATCTCGTCGATGAGGTCGCGTACGACCTTCTTGGCGGCCTCGTCGTCGCCGGACACCGGAAGGGCCACGCGGCCGGGCGTGCCCTTGGGCTGGGGCTTGTCGAGGATGTCCTGGGCGTAGGTGCCGTTGAAGGCCTTGATCACCGGGTGGCCGATCTGCCGCTCGGTCCAGCGGCTCTCGGTCAGGCCCTCCTCGATCTCGGCGATCTTCCCGTCGCGCTGCTGCGGGTAGTAGTTGCCGGTGTCGATGACGGCGAAGCCGTCCGCCGCACCGTCGAGGAAGCCCGACGGCAGGTTCGGTACGGCCTTCAGGGGGATCGTCACGACGACCACCTGGGCGCCGCGCGCGGCCTCCTCGACCGTCACCGGCGTCGCGCCGGTCTCCTCGGCGAGGGCGGTCAGGGTCTGCGGGCCACGGGAGTTCGCGACGGAGACGTCGTGGCCGATGGCCGTGAGACGGCGGGTGAGGTTGCCGCCGATGTTGCCCGCGCCGATGATGCCGATCTTCATGACTGACCCTTCCGGGGGTTGGTGCGCCGGTGTCGTAGCGGAGCCAACCTCCGGAACGGGTGAGGTATTCCGGGCCGGGTGTATCCGGCCGGGTGTATCCGGCCGGCTGGATCGGCCTGCCTCAGAGTTTCACCGCGATCTTGCCGATGTGAGTATTGATCTCCCTCGGGCGGTGCGCGTCCTGGACGTGGTCCGGCCGCCCGATGTGTGACGAGGGGCACAGGAACTCGTCGGGGAGTGCGGAGAGGTACGTGGTGTGAGGCCTACTGAACTGGGAGATGGCATCCATGCACGTATCCGGGCAGGTGAGCGCGAGGCGTTCGGTGAGTTGTACGAGGCGTACGCGCGGACGGTCTACAACCACGCGCTGCGGCTGACCGGCGACTGGTCGACCGCCGAGGAGGTCATGTCCGAGACCTTCCTCGCGGCCTGGCGCACCCGTGACCGGCTCGAACCGGACGGCGGTTCGCTCAAGCCGTGGCTGCTCGGCATCGCGACGCACAAGGCGCAGAACGCCAACCGCAGCCTGCGCAGGCGGCTGTCCTTCCTGTCCCGTCAGCCGGATCCGCCCCAAGTGGCGGACTTCGCCGAGGAGTCGGCGGGGCGGATGGACGACGCGCGGCGGCTCGCGGCCGTGCACGGTGCGCTGCGCAGGCTGCGGCGGCAGGAGCGTGAGGTGCTCGTGCTGTGCGTGTGGTCCGGGCTCGACTACGCGCAGGCCGCCGAGGCGCTCGGCGTTCCGGTCGGCACGGTGCGCTCGCGGCTCTCGCGGGCCCGTGGGCGGCTGCGGCGGCTCAGCGAGGGCGGTACGGGAGAAATGAAGGACGTGACGGAACCTCTCCGTGGCCGCGGAGAGGTAGAGAGTGAGGCCGCGTTCGCGGCCCTGCCCCTGCGGGAGGAATTCCGATGAACGCCGCCACCCCGTCCCGGGGAGAGGCCGAGGCCGCCGAACTGGCTCGCCTGCTGCCGGAGTCGGGCGAAGACGAGTGGGAACTTCCGCCGGGGCGTCACCTCCATCACAAGGACGTCCTGATGCAGCAGATCGACCACGACACGGACCGTGCGCAGCCGGTCCCCGTCACCCCCACACCCCTCCACCACCGGTTGCTGCGCCCCGCGGTCCTGATGCCGGCGGCCGCCGCGCTCGTGGTGGGCGGGATCCTGGCCGCCACGCTGCCCTCCGGCGACGACGCAGGAGGGGTCCGTGACATGAGCTCCGGGCGGGGCGCCACCTCCGGTGCGAGCGTCACGCTCGACCGGATCGCGACCGCGTCCCTGAAGGCCGATACGCAGCGGGTGAAGGACGGCCAGTTCGTCTACGTACGCAGCCTGGTCCAGGAGAACCAGGGCGAGTTCAACGGCAAGATGAAGCTCGGTGCTCCGTTCGAGCGGCAGGTCTGGATGTCGCAGAACTCCGCCCCCGTCACGGCCATCGGCACGATCCGGGAGAGCGGAAAGGGTGCGTCGATGCCCGGCCAGGATCTGCCCATAGAGGCATCCGCCGTGGACGGTTCCCCTGACTCCGGAGCCATCCCGGAGGGGCCGGACCGGCCCACGTACAACTGGCTCGCCTCGCTGCCCACCGACCCCGACGCCCTGCTGAAGAAGCTGTACGCGCAGACGCGGGTGAGCGACGAGAGGGAGACGAAGGCGCAGGCGGTCTTCGACAGGATCGGCGACCTGCTCGCCGAGACGATCATGCCGCCGGAGAACGCCGCGGCTTTCTACAAGGCCGTCGCGAAGCTCCCCGGTGTGACCGAGGTGCCCGACGCGGTGGACGCGGCAGGCCGCCACGGGATCGGCATCACCCTCGACGAGTCGTCGTACGCGACGCGCAGTGAATGGATCTTCGACAAGAAGTCCCTGGCCTACCTCGGCTACCGCGGCTACATGACCAAGGACCACAAGCCGGGTGGCAAGCCGGGCGAGAAGGGCAATCCCGAAGTGCTCGCCGGCAGCGCCGCGGTCCTTGAGCGCGCCGTCGTCGATCAGCGCGGGATGGAGCCGGAGTCCACCAGCCGTCGCGGCTGATCGCGGCTCGTCCGTATCGCGGGCACGGCCCGCAGCAGCAGGAAGAGCAGCAGCCCGAAGGGGGAGAGGAGGATCGTCAGGACCAGGAGCGGCCCCATCACCAGCGGATGGATGCCGATCCGGCGTGCCTCGCGGTACATCCACTGTCCGATCAGCAGGTCCCAGGCGATGACCTGGGCCCAGATGGCGCCCGCCCCGTTGGCGAGGACGAGCAGTTCGCGGAATCCGTCGATGTCCGGGCTGCTGACGGCGGCCCAGAGTTCGGGGAGGACGGGCAGCGCCATGGCGGCATGGACGGCGAGGATCGGTAGGACGGTGAGGGGCGAGGCGGCGATGCGGGCCGTCGTCCGCCTCCCCGGCGCGAAGATCATCAGCAGCCAGACCGGGGCTGCCAGGTAGAAGGAGAGTTCGAAGAGGAATCCGGTCATGACACAAGCTCCTTGCGGTCGTCGCCCTCGTGGGCGCGGGTTGTCTGAACGGGGTGGGGCGTACGGCTGGTTGGCGCGCGCAGGGCTCCGTACGCAGCCGCAGCCGTGACGGCGATGACCAGGCCCGCAGCCGTGAGGGTCGCGCCGTCCGGGCGCAGGAGCGGCTGGCCGCGCAGGGCCTGCCAGGTGACCAGGGCGAAGGCGGCGGCGTACGCACCCGAGGCGACGAGTACGAGCCGCAGCCGCACCCGCTCGTCGGCCAGCAGGCCGAAGCGGGGGCGTGTCGCGAGCGCCGTCAGGGCCATGAGGAGCAGCGGAAGCAGTTGCAGCGCGTGCATGCCGACGAAGTGCGGGACGCGCAGATCGCCGCCGGTTCTCGACCAGCCGGTCAGCGGCATGGAGGGACCACCGTCCGGTACGCCGACGCTGTGGGCGCCGACGATCGGTGAGGAGCCGCGCTCCTGACCGGGCGTCGGCTGCGTCATCAGGAACCCGACGGCGGCCCCGGCGAGCGCGATGACGATCCCGCAGCGCATCGCCCAGGCGGACGCGCGGTCGGCGATCCGGGCGCGCAGCAGCAGGATCGCGATGAACAGGGTGCCCAGCCACAGGACGACGACGGTGACGGCCATGGCGTTGAACACGGCTTCGTCGAACGGGGTCCGATGGTTGAAGTGGCTGCGCTTCCCGCGCACCACCTGCCCGGTGATGAGCACCATCTCGCCGAGGCTCGCGAGGGCGACGACCGTGCCCGCCCACCGGCCCGCCAGTCGGCCGCGGTCGAGCAGCGACAGCATCCAGGCGAGCGAGAGTCCGTACGCGACGAACGAGACCGAGAACTTGAACGGCTTGAACCAGATCGGCGAGCCGACGAGTAAGCGGTCGTCGACGACCAGTCCGATGCCGGACACGACGGCGAGGGCTGCCATGGACGCGGAGAACGCCACGAGCGGCCGGTGCCACGAGCGCCATGAAGACACAGAAATCCCCCAGATTGTCTCTGTCGGCGAACACGCGAAAGCGCGAATACGTGAAAACGGGTCACACAAAAACGGATAGTGGCGCTGTCCGCTATCCGATAGCGCCACTATCTATGATGGGGGTCGGGGAGGGCAAGGGCGCGGCCGGTGACAGAGTGGCGAGCGGGGGCGCGAACAGGCGACTGGGCAGGAGAGTGGGCAGGCCGTGCGTATTGGCGAGTTGAGCCGCAGGACCGGTGTGCCGGTGCCGACGATCAAGTACTACGTCCGTGAAGGGCTGTTGCCGCCGGGCGAGTTGAGCAGCCCGAACCAGGCGCACTACGGCGAGCCGCACGAGCGCAGGCTGCGCCTCATCCGCGCGCTGCTCGACGTGGGCGGCCTGAAGGTGGCCGCGATCGCGGAGGTGCTCGCGGCGGTCGACGACCCCGCGCGCCCGCTGCACAAGGTGCTCGGCGCCGCGGCCGACCGGCTCGGTTCGGCGGGGGACGCCGACGACGACGCCGAGGCGGCGGCCGCGAACACGGCGGTCGAGGAACTGATCGCCCGCCGCGGCTGGCACACCCACGAGTCGAACCCCGCAGCGGCCGACCTGTCACGGGCCCTGGCCGCCATGAGCCGCGTCGGCCACGGCGCGTACACGGAAGTGCTCGACGACTACGCCGACGCCGCCGAAGTGGTCGCCCGCGCCGACCTCGGCTACGTGAACCGTCGGGTGGCGGTCGAGGACCTGGTGGAGAGCGTGGTGATCGGCACCGTGCTGGGGGAGGCGGTGTTCAACGCGATGCGGCGGCTGGCGCATGTGGACGCGTCGGCGCGGTTGTACGGGGACGCCGGGATGGGACGGCCTTCGAGCTGATCCACGAGCCCGCGCGCGGAGGTGTCGTTGTCCGCCCTCCGGCTCAACCGGGCGGCGTGACCGAAGACCACCGGCCGAACCACTGCTCGGCGTCGAACTCCTCGAACCGCTCCACCTCGGTGAACCCCAGCTTCTTCGCGAGGCGTAGCGAGCGGGCGTTGGCGATCTGGGTGCAGAGCACCACCGGCTCGCCGGGAAGCATGTCGGCGCACCAGCCGAGTGCCGCCGCGCACGCCTCCGCCGCGTACCCGCGTCCCCACGCGTCCGGCAGGAACATGTAGCCGAGCTCGGCTTCCAGGCCTTCCGGACGGAGGTGGCCCGGACGCTCCGCATCGCGTCGATCGAGCGTGATCGTGCCGATCATCGCTCCGTGGAGGTCGACCACGAACAGGCCGGGGCGCCGTCCGGGTATCTCAGGCGCGGCGCGTTCGAGCTCGGCACGCGGTCGAGGGCCTCCGAGGTGGGTGCGCACCTCCGGCGATGCGAACAGGTCGATGAACGCAGCGCGGTCTCGGGCTTCGGACTCGCGGAGCGCGAGCCTCTGGGTCCTCATCGGGGCAGGTGGCCAGCCGACGGGTCCGAGTTCTGCCATGGCGGGCAACCTATCGCACGTCAAGAACGGTGCGGCCGGGCACCGCACACGATCTTCGCGACGACGGAAGCCGCCCCCTGGGGAAGTGCTACTGATCGCGGGCCAGCAACCGGCCCAGGACGTCCTGGAGTTCGGTCTGTGCCACGCGTGCCGCCTCCTGCGCGTCCATCGCCTCGACCGCCCCTACCAGCGCGGCGTGGGCGGCGTCGCCGTGGGTCGGCTCCTGCGTGCGTACGTCGACCAGGTCGAGGAGGTTGAGCAGGCCCTCCCGCAGGACGGGGGCGAACTCCGCGAAGAGGTCCGTGAGGACGGGGTTGTGGGCCGCCGCCACCACCGCCGCGTGCAGGGCGATGTCGGCGTCGACGAAGGCGGCGTCGCTCGCCGAAGCGGTGGCCCTGCGGGCCTGGAGTGCGGTGCGCATGGCGGTGATGTCCTCGTCGGTGCGACGCATCGCCGCCAGCCGCGCCGCCTGCACCTCCAGCAGCATCCGCACCTCGTACACGTCCGACACCGCCGCCCGCCGCAGCCGCGTCGGCCAGTCCGCGACCGGCTGCGTGGCGATGACGAAGACGCCGGCGCCCTGCCGGGACTTGACCAGGCCCGCTCCGGCGAGGGAGCGCAGGGCCTCGCGGACGGTGGAGCGGCCGATGCCGAGCTCCTTGGCGAGGGTCGTCTCGCCGGGGAGTCTGCTGCCGATGGGCCAGTGGCCGCCGGTGATCTGCTCGCGCAGGCGCTCGGTGGCCTGTTCGACCAGGGGGCTGGGACGGAGCGAGCCGAGCGGCATCCGGGGGCCATACCTTTCGGGGTGGGCCCGGGGGGAGGCGGGCCTGTCTGAGGAGCGGGCGAGCGCGTGAGGTGCTTGTCCGAGGAGTGCTTGTCTGAGGAGCTGAGGTGTGGTTAGTGTAGCGACATGATCTTCTGCGGTCTCCTTCTTCTCGGCTGCCGCGGCGGGGCCTGAAGCGACCGGCACCCCGCCGCGGGGTGCCGTGCTGCCGGTCGGCCACCGACCGAGCCGAGGGATCACCGTGAAATCCCCTGCGTACCCGTGGAATCCGCAGCGCCCCAGCCCCATGCCGCACCACCGCTACCGCCCCTACCAGGACCGGGTCAACGTGCCCACCGCGGAACGCGGTTGGCCCGGCGCCCGCATCCAGCGCGCCCCCCTCTGGGTCCCCGTCGACCTGCGCGACGGCAACCAAGCACTCGCCGAGCCGATGGACCCCGCCCGCAAGCGCCGCTTCTTCGACCTGCTCGTCTCGATGGGCTTCAAGGAGATCGAGGTCGGCTATCCGTCGGCCAGCCGCGCCGACTTCGACTTCGTGCGCGACCTCGCCGCGCTCGGTGCGAGCGGCGGGATCCCCGACGACGTCAGCATCGTCGTCTTCACGCCCGCCAAGCCCGACCTCATCGACCGCACCTTCGCGTCGATCGAAGGGCTGCCCCGCGCGGTCGTGCACCTCTACATCCCCACCTCGCCCGTCTGGCGCGACGTCGTCCTCGGGCGCTCGCGCGCACAGGTGCGAGGCGTTGTCACGGAAGCCGCCACGCACATGGCCCGCCTGGCGGACGCGCGGCCGGGAGCCGACATCCGGTTCCAGTTCTCGCCGGAGACCTTCAACCTCACCGAGCCCGACTACGTACTCGAACTCTGCGACGCGCTCAGTGAGTTGTGGGAGGCCAGTCCCGACCGGCCCGTCACCCACAATCTCCCGGCCACCGTCGAGATCGCGACCCCGAACGTGTACGCCGACCAGATCGAGTACCTGCACCGCCACCTCGCCCGGCGCGCGTCCGTCATCCTCTCCGTGCACCCCCACAACGACCGTGGCACCGGCGTCGCCTGCGCCGAACTCGCCGTCCTGGCCGGGGCCCAGCGCGTCGAGGGCTGCCTCTTCGGCAACGGCGAGCGCACCGGCAACGTGGACCTGGTGACCCTCGCCCTGAACCTGTACGCCCAAGGCGTCGACCCCATGGTCGACTTCTCCGGCATCGACGCCGTGCGCGAGGTCGTCGAGCACTGCAACCGGCTGCCTGTGCACCCCCGCCACCCGTACGCGGGCGATCTCGTCCACACCGCCTTCTCCGGCACCCACCAGGACGCCATCAGCAAGGGTCTCGCCCATCACGCCCGCAGGGCGGCCGAGTTGGGGATCCCGGAGAGCCGGGCGCCGTGGGACGTGCCGTATCTGCCCATCGACCCCGCCGACATCGGCCGCTCGTACGAAGCGGTCATCCGCGTCAACTCCCAGTCGGGCAAGGGCGGAATGGCGTATCTGCTCCAGACCCGGCACGGCCTCGATCTGCCGCAGCGCATGCGGCCCGACTTCTCGCGCGTGGTGCAGGAGGCCACCGACGACAGCGGGCGGGAGGCCAGTGCCAAGGAGTTGTACGAGCTGTTCCGCGCGACCTACGTCGCCCCGGGGGAGGGTGGCGGCGACGTGGAGCTGAGTTCCTGGACCACCGACCGGGCCCCGGACGGCGCCCACCGCTTCGTCTGCACCCTCGAACTGGGCGATCGCACAGGGGACTTCGAAGGCGCGGGCAACGGCCCCCTCTCCGCCTTCGTCGAGGCGCTCGCCGCGGCCGGGATCACCGTCGACATCCTCGACTACTCCGAGCATGCCACCGGGGCGGGCGGCGGCAGCGAGGCCGTCGCGTACGCGGAGTGCCGGGTGGGCGACGCCGTCCGCTGGGGCGCGGGCGTGGACACCTCGGTCCTGACCGCCTCAGTGCAGGCCGTGCTCGCCGCCGTGAACCGGGCGGGGGCCGTCCGATGACCCCCGTGTTGCACGCCGACGACGTCACGGTCTTCCGCGACGGGCGCCCCATCCTCGAAGACGTCACCCTCACCGTCCGCCCCGGCGAGCACTGGGCGCTGCTCGGCGCGAACGGCGCGGGCAAGTCGACCCTGCTCGGCCTCTGCGGCGCCGTCACCCACCCCACGCACGGCACGGTCGAGGTGCTCGGCCGCCGCCTGGGCAGTGTCGACCTGCGCGAACTGCGGGCGTACGTCGGCCATGTGAACCCGCGCCATCCGCTCCGCTCGCCCCTGCGCGTACGCGACATCGTCCTGACCGGGCTCACCAACAGCGTGGAACCACTGCCCCGTTGGCGCCCCACGCCCGAGCAGGAGGAGCAGGCCGACCGTCTGATCGCCATGCTCGGCCTCGCCCACCGCACGGGCGCGCGCTGGCCCACGCTCTCCCAGGGCGAGCGCGGCCGGACCCTGATCGCGCGCTCGCTGATGCCAAGACCCCGGCTCGTCCTGCTCGACGAACCGGCCACCGGGCTCGACCTCGCGGGCCGCGAACGCCTTCTCGACAGCCTGGACACCCTGCGCGAGAGCCACCCCGAGCTCGCCACGGTCCTGGTCACGCACCACCTGGAGGAGCTCCCGGCCGGTACGACGCACGCGCTGCTGCTGCGCGACGGCCGCGTGCTCGCCTCCGGCGCCGTGGACGACGTACTGACCAGCGACCAGATCAGCAAGTGCTTCGACCATCCGGTGCGCATCGAGCGCACCGAGGGGCGGTGGAGCGTGCGGACCGCGCGGCGCGCCCCCTGACCGCGCGGAAGGGGCCCGGCGCGATCGCGCGCCGGGCCCCTTCCACGTGCGTACTCCCGCTACTTGTTCAGGCTCGCCCAGAACTCGTCGAAGGAGAGGCGCTTGTCCTTGTTGGTGTCCTTCGTGCCGATCACGGCCTCGGCCACCGGCTCGGTGACGTAGAAGTCCCCCATCTTCGCCATGGCCGACTTCCACTCGGCCGCCGTGATGAAGCCGTCGCCGTCCGCGTCGAACTGCTCGAACGTCTTGCGCGCTTCCTCGATGTCCGCCACCGGATCCACCCCTTCTTGGTGCACTACTGACGGGGGTTAGGGTATCGGCCGTCCGGGGACGCGATCACAAGGAGTACGCCCATGGCCAGCAGCCCTGCCACGCTCGGGTCGATCCTCGACGCGGCGGCGCACGGACGGTTCCCGCCGCCCGACGGCACCACCACCGTCGTGCCGCAGCCCAGCCACCGCGACGCGGGCGTGCTCGCCTTCACCGCGCACTCGGTGGTCTTCACGGACGAGGACCCGAAGTGGGTGCACGCCACCCTCGCCGCGCTCGACTGCGATCCGCTGGCCGCCACGATGAACCCCCTGTTCCTCGCCGCGTTCCTGGAGCGGACCGGCCGCGCGACGGACACCACCGACCTCCTGACCGTGGCAGCGGCCCTGCCGGGCGCACCCGAACCGGACCTCGGCCTCCGCGAGATCGACGACCCGGACCATCCCCGCGTGATGCGGGCCCGCAAGCGCCGCGACGACGTGCGGGTATGGGCCTGCGAAGGCGGCGGTGTCCTGGTGCTCGGGCGGGGGCTCGCGGGGCGCTGGGAGGCGGCGATCGAGGTCGCCGATGACGTACGACACCGGGGGCTCGGCAGGGCGCTCGCGCTCGCCGCCCGGCATCTGGTGCCCGGCGGGGCCCCGGTGTGGTCGCAGCAGTCCGCCGGGAACGCGCGCAGTGTGCGGGCCTTTCAGGCGGCGGGGTACCGGCCGGTGGGCGCGGAGGCCCTGTTCTTCGCACGGTGAGGGCCCGTGGTGCGCGACCCGCACCCTCACCCGGCCCTCTATAGGGTGGACGGCGTGCGAGTGCTGCTGGTCGAGGACGACGACAACCTACGGTTCGGGGTCGCCGCCGCGCTGCGCGCCGCCGGTCTCGCCGTCGACGAGACCGTGGACCTGCCGCAGGCCGACGAGGCGCTCTTCGTCACCGCCTACGACTGCGCCGTCTTCGACCGGATGCTGCCGTCCGGCGACGCCGCCGCCTACGTGGAGGAGCTGCGCCGCACCGGCCGGACGGTCCCCGTGCTCTTCCTGACCGCGCGCGACACCGTCGCCGACCGCGTCGACGGGTTCGCCAGCGGGGGCGACGACTACCTGGTCAAGCCGTTCGCCGTGCCCGAACTGGTCGCCAGGGTGCGCAGCCTGTGCCGCAGGGCCGGGGTCGTGCGCCCGCCGGTCCACCGCGTCGCCGACGTCGAGATCGACACCGCGCGCAGGCTGGTACGCCGCGGGGGTCTGCTGCTCACGCTCACCAGCAGGGAGTTCGCCGTGCTCGAGGTCCTCGCGGCGCGGGCCGACCAGGCGGTGTCCCGCGCCGAGCTCATCGAGAGCTGCTGGGACGAGATGACCGAGCCGCAGTCCAACGTCCTGGAGGTGCTCGTCTCGCAGCTGCGCCGCAAGCTGGGGGATCCGCCGCTGATCCGTACCGTGCGCGGGGTCGGCTACCGCTTGGCCCCCCAAGGCGCATGACGTCACGACCGCTCACTCCCACCGCGCGCGTACGCAGGCTGCGTCTGCGCATCACAGCGCTGTTCGCCCTGACCAGCGCGGTGGGCCTGATCGGCATGGCGGTGTTCGCCGTCCAGAGCGACGACCGGCGGTGGCGCCAGCAGCTCGACCAGACGATGAGCCAGGACACCAGCTGGGCGATCGGGCTCCTCGTGACGGACGAGGACGACCGCCTCGACGCGCGGGAGCTGGCCGAGACGATGGGCACGGGGTGCCCGCCCCTGACGGTCCTCTCGGTGCCGCGGGCGAAGGGCGCGGACCTCCACGTCGACCACGCGCCGCGCCACCCCTGCCTCACCGTCGGCGCCGCCGCCGTACGGGCCGCGGGGGAGGCCGCGGTGCGGGCCGAGGACACGGCGGCGTCGGACCGCCGCACGACGGACGGCCGTCCCGTACGACTCCTGTCCGAGCCTTTCTACGCTCCTGACGCGGGGGAGGGTGAAGGCCCGCAGGGCGCCATCGTCACGATGACCGGGACGTCCGACCAGCGTGCCGATCACCGCCGCCTGCTGTGGCTGGTGGCGGCGGCCTGCGCCGTCCTGATCTGCCTCTCGGCGGCGGTGGGCCACCTGCTCTCCGGCCGCGCGATCCGGCCCGCGCTCGCGGCCCTGCGCCAGCAGGAGGCGTTCCTCGCCGATGCCGCGCACGACCTGCGTACGCCGGCCGCCTCGCTGCGTACGCTCGCCGAGACCGCGCTGCGCGGCGAGACGGACCGTACGGATGTCCTGCGCCGTACGTTGCGTCTGGCGGACGGGATGGGCGGGCTCGTCGACGGGCTGCTGACGCGGGCCAGGCTGATGTCCGGTGTGGCGCTGGAGCGGGAGCCCCTGCGGCTCGACCAGCTGGTGGAGGGGGTCGTCGACGACACCCCGGCGGCGGGGCACCGGGTCTCCGTCGAGACCGAGGTCGCCGTGGTGGTGGCCGACCCCGACCTGGTCCGCAGAGCGGTGGCGAACCTCCTCGGCAACGCGTTCGCCCACGGCCATGCGCCGGGTGAGCCCGCGGACGTCCGTGTCACCGTCACGCGCGACGGCACGGTCACGGTCGAGGACGCGGGCCCCGGGTTGCCGCCCCACGTGGCGAAGTCCCTCTTCGACCGCTTCCGCAGGGGTTCCGGCTCCGGGTCGGCGGGGCTTGGGCTCTCCATCGCCGCGTGGGTGGCGCATGCGCACGGGGGTGCGTTGGCTGTGCTGCCGGGGGAGGGGGGCGGCGCCCGCTTCGCCCTGAAACTCCCCCCTGCGGTGGGGTCAGCCCTCACCCACCCCTGAGCAGCAGCCCCCCTCGCCGAACGAGCCTCTCCCACCCACCCGCCCGTTTGCCCCGCGGCACCCCCTGACCGAACAAGCTTTCCCGCCCACCCACCCGATTGCCGGCGCACGTGAGGGGACATACCGGCGCGGCTCCCCCCCCAAGACGGACCCCGCCCCTCATCAAATCCTCAGCATCACCCAGGCAAGGTGAGCGACCAGAACCGATCTTGGGAGCACCGTTGAACCCCGCCGCCCGCCGCCGCCCCCCTCTCTTCCTCGCCCTCGCCCTCGCCCTCCTCGGAGCCGCCACCCTCACCGGCTGCTCCGGCGCAGCCGACCCCGCAGCCACCCCCGCCGAGCTGAAGCCCTTCTACACGCAGCAGCTGAAGTGGAAGCACTGCGGTGACCTCGAATGCGCCCGGCTGACCGTCCCCCGCGACTACTCCCACCCGGAGAACGGCAAGACCTTCGTCCTGCCGGTGGCCAAGGCCGCCACCGCCGACCGGGGCCGGCGCATCGGGTCGCTCGTCTACAACCCGGGTGGTCCCGGCGCCGGCGGCGTGGACGACATCACGTCGGACGGCGGCGCATCGTTCGGCGCCAAGGTGCGCGCCCGCTTCGACATCGTCTCCTTCGATCCGCGAGGCGTAGGCGGCAGCAAGCCCGCCGTGAAGTGCGCGGAGGAAGCGAAGGAGGGCGAAGACAGTGCGGCTGAGCCGCTCTATCCGCGGACCACCGACGACCGCGCCCGCACCCTCGCCGCAGCCCGCGCCACCGCCGCGGCCTGCGCGAAGGACAGCGGCGGCATCCTGCGGCAGGTCGGCACGGAGGACGCGGCCCGCGACATGGACGTACTGCGCGCGGCCCTCGGCGACTCGAAACTCACTTATCTGGGGTGGTCGTACGGAACGAGCCTCGGCACCTCCTACGCCGAACTCTTCCCCCGCCGCGTCCGCGCACTGGCCCTGGACGGCGCAGTCGACCCCTCCCTCGGCTGGCAGGAACGTGCCGTGAGCCAGGCCGTGGGGTTCCGCAGGGCCGTGGACGACTACGCCGAGTACTGCGCGGACGTCGCGGGAGACAGCTGCCCCGGCCGCACGCCCGACGAGATATCCGAGCTGATCGACGGTCTCTACGAGCAGGCGGCAAGCGAACCGCTGCCGGCCGACGGCGACGAGTACGGCGTCGACGCGCGGACGCTGCTCGACGTCGTCACCGCCGCGATGTACACGCCGGAGGACGAGTGGGAGGGCCTGTCGGAGGCCCTGAGCGACGCGGACCGAGGCGACGGCACCAAACTGGCGGCCCTGGCGTCCGCCGACGAACCCACCACCACGGACACCCACCACCGTCGGACACGGGGCGCCGACACCGACAACAGCGACGCCGCCATCGTCGCCGTGAGCTGCCTGGACACCCCGCACCCCCGGAGCGCCCGCCCCTACTGGAACGCCCTGGCCCCCGCCGACAAGGCGGCAGGCGTCTACGGCACCACCAGCGTCACCGACGAACTCACCTGCGAGGACTGGCCCACAGACACCCAGCACCCCCACAAGACCCACAAGGTCCACGCACCCGGCGTCCCCCCGGTCCTGGTGATCGGCACCACCGGCGACCCTGCCACCCCGTACGAGGAGGCCGAGAGCCTGGCGGACCAGTTCCCCGGCGGCATGCTCCTGACCTACGAGGGCCTGGGCCACACCGCGTACGGCCGCAGCAACGCCTGCGTCACGAAGGCCGTCGACGCCTACCTCACCGACCTGAAGCCGGTCCGCCCCGACGCCACCTGCTGACGGAGGCGCGGGGATCAGAGGCTCAGCACTCGATGATGTTCACCGCGAGCCCGCCCCGCGCCGTCTCCTTGTACTTCACGCTCATGTCCGCCCCGGTCTCCTTCATGGTCTTGATGACCTTGTCGAGGGACACCTTGTGGTTGCCGTCACCGCGCATCGCCATCTTCGCCGCGGTCACGGCCTTCACCGCCGCCATGCCGTTGCGCTCGATGCACGGGATCTGGACGAGCCCGCCGACCGGGTCGCAGGTCAGGCCGAGGTTGTGCTCCATGCCGATCTCGGCCGCGTTCTCGACCTTCTCGGGGCTGCCGCCGAGCACCTCGGCGAAGGCGCCCGCCGCCATCGAGCAGGCGGAGCCGACCTCGCCCTGGCAGCCGACCTCGGCGCCGGAGATCGAGGCGTTCTCCTTGAAGAGCATGCCGATCGCGCCCGCGGCGAGGAGGAAGCGGACCACGCCGTCCTCCCGCTCCTCCTGGGTGGACCCGCCGGCCACGAAGTTCATGTAGTAGTGCAGGACCGCGGGGATGATGCCCGCGGCGCCGTTCGTCGGGGCGGTCACGACACGGCCGCCCGCGGCGTTCTCCTCGTTCACGGCCATCGCGTAGAGCGTGATCCACTCCATGGCGCGGGCCTGCGGATCGCCCTCGGCGCGCAGCTGGCGTGCCGAGTTGGCCGCGCGGCGGCGGACCTTGAGGCCGCCCGGCAGGATGCCCTCGCGGGACATGCCGCGCGACACGCACGCCTGCATCACGCGCCAGATGTCCAGCAGACCCTCGCGGATCTCCGCCTCGGTGCGCCAGGCCTTCTCGTTCTCCAGCATCAGCGCGGAGATGGAGAGGCCGGTCTCCTCGGCCAGGCGCAGCAGCTCGTCGCCGGTGCGGAAGGGGTGCTTGAGGACCGTGTCGTCCGGCACGACCGGGTTCTCGCCGGCCACCGCGTCCTCGTCGACGACGAAGCCGCCGCCCACGGAGTAGTACGTCTTCTCCAGGACGAGGGCGCCCTCACGGTCGTACGCGAAGATCGTCATGCCGTTGGCGTGGTACGGCAGGGCCTTGCGGCGGTGCAGGACCAGGTCCTCGTCGAAGTCGAAGTCGATCTCGTGCATGCCGAGGAGGTTGATGCGGCCGCCCGATTTGATCTCCTCGACACGGGCGTCGGCCGACTCGACGTCCACCGTGCGCGGCGACTCGCCCTCCAGGCCGAGCAGGACGGCCTTGGGGGTGCCGTGGCCGTGGCCCGTCGCGCCGAGGGAGCCGTAGAGCTCGGCCCGTATGGCGGTGGTGTGGGCCATCAGGCCCTCGTTCTTGAGGCGGCTCGCGAAGATGCGGGCGGCGCGCATGGGACCGACCGTGTGGGAGCTGGACGGGCCGATGCCGATCGAGAACAGGTCGAAGACCGAGAGGGCCACGAGAAACTCCAATGGTGGTTGGTAGACGCCGTTGTCTGCCGGGGTGGTGCAGAGAACTACGAAAAGCTGGGCATGAGCCGGGGCACCGCACTCACTGTCTTCACTGTCCAGTGTGCGCGGTGCCCCGAAGATTCGTACGAAGTAAAGCGTACGAAACTGCTACAGGTTGGGGTACAGGGGGTGCTTCGCCGCCAAGGCCGAGACCCGGGCCTTGAGCGATTCCGTGTCCACGTCGCCCGGCTTCAGCGCCTCGGCGATGACGTCGGCGACCTCACGGAAGTCGTCCTCCTGGAAGCCACGGGTCGCGAGCGCGGGCGTACCGATCCGCAGGCCCGAGGTGACCATCGGGGGGCGCGGGTCGTTCGGGACCGCGTTGCGGTTGACCGTGATGCCGACCTCGTGGAGGCGGTCCTCGGCCTGCTGGCCGTCCAGCTCGGAGTTGCGCAGGTCCACCAGGACCAGGTGCACGTCCGTGCCGCCGGACAGGACGTCGACGCCGACGGCCTTCGCGTCGTCCCGCACCAGGCGCTCGGCCAGGATGCGGGCGCCGTCCAGGGTGCGCTGCTGGCGCTCCTTGAACTCCTCGGAGGCCGCGATCTTGAAGGAGACGGCCTTGGCCGCGATCACGTGCTCCAGGGGGCCGCCCTGGAAGCCGGGGAAGACCGCGGAGTTCAGCTTCTTGGCGAACTCCTTGCTGCGGGCCAGGATGATGCCGCCGCGCGGGCCGCCGAGCGTCTTGTGCGTGGTGGAGGTGACCACGTCCGCGAACGGCACCGGGTTGGGGTGCAGGCCCGCGGCGACGAGCCCGGCGAAGTGCGCCATGTCGACCCACAGGTACGCGCCGACCTCGTCGGCGATCCGGCGGAACTCGGCGAAGTCCAGCTGACGCGGGTAGGCGGACCAGCCCGCGATGATGACCTTGGGGCTGCTCTCCTTGGCCAGGCGCTCGACCTCGGCCATGTCGATCAGACCGGCCTCGTCGACGTGGTACGGGACCACGTTGAACTGCTTGCCGGAGAAGTTCAGGCGCATGCCGTGGGTGAGGTGGCCGCCGTGCGCCAGGTCCAGGCCCAGGATCGTGTCGCCGGGCTTGGCGATCGCGAAGAGGGCGGCCTGGTTGGCGGAGGCACCGGAGTGCGGCTGGACGTTGGCGTACTCGGCGCCGAACAGCTCCTTGAGCCGGTCGATCGCGATCTGCTCGGCCACGTCGACGTGCTCGCAGCCGCCGTAGTAGCGGCGGCCGGGGTAGCCCTCGGCGTACTTGTTGGTGAGGACCGTGCCCTGGGCCTCCATGACGGCGACCGGAGCGAAGTTCTCCGAGGCGATCATTTCCAGGGTGGACTGCTGGCGGTGGAGCTCGGCGTCGACGGCGGCGGCGACGTCCGGGTCCAGCTCGTGGAGAGGGGTGTTGAGAAGCGACATCAGGTGGTCCCTAGGGGTCTTCGGGGGGCTTCAGCTGCCGGAGAACTCGGTGTACTCGTCCGCGGAGAGCAGGTCCTTCGGCTCCTCCGAGACGCGCACCTTGAAGAGCCAACCACCCTCGAACGGGGCGGAGTTGACCAGCGAGGGGTCGTCCACGACGTCCTGGTTCGACTCGACGACCTCGCCGGTCACCGGCGAATACAGGTCGCTGACCGACTTGGTCGACTCGAGCTCGCCGCACGTCTCGCCCGCGGTCACCGCGGCGCCGGCCTCGGGAAGGTCGGCGTAGACGACGTCACCGAGCGCGTTGGCGGCGTGCTCGGTGATACCGACCGTCGCCACACCGTCCTCGGTGGCCGAGAGCCACTCGTGCTCCTTGCTGTAACGCAGTTGCTGGGGGTTGCTCATGACCTGAATTCTCCTGTACGCGGGGGAGTGCTGGTGGACGAGGCTGCTGTGCGGGGTGTCACTTCTGGCGCTTGTAGAACGGCAGAGCCACGACCTCGTAGGGCTCGTGCGTGCCGCGGATGTCCACGCCCACGCCCTCGGTGCCGGGGGCCGCGTGCGCCGCGTCGACGTACGCGATGGCGATCGGCTTGCCCAGCGTCGGGGACGGGGCGCCGGAGGTGACCTCGCCGATGACCCTGCCGTCGGCGACCACGGAGAAGCCCGCGCGCGGGATGCGACGGCCCTCGGCGATCAGGCCCACCAGCTTGCGCGGGGGAGCGGTCTCGGCGCGCTCGGCGGCGGCCGCGAGCGCCGCGCGCCCCACGAAGGTGTCGGACTGCGAGGTCTTCTCGAACTTCACGACCCGGCCCAGGCCCGCGTCGAAGGGCGTGAGCCCGGCAGTCAGCTCGTGCCCGTACAGCGGCATGCCCGCCTCCAGGCGCAGGGTGTCGCGGCAGGAGAGCCCGGCGGGGATCAGGCCGACGGGCTCGCCCGCCGCCATCAGCGCGCCCCAGAGCTTCTCGGCGTCGCCGGGCGCGACGAAGAGCTCGAAGCCGTCCTCGCCGGTGTAGCCCGTGCGGGCGATCAGCGCGGGGACACCGGCGACCGTGCCGGGCAGGCCCGCGTAGTACTTCAGGCCGTCCAGGTCCGCGTCCGTGACTGACTTCAGGATGCCGGGGGACTCGGGACCCTGGACGGCGAGCAGCGCGTACGCGTCGCGGTCGTCACGGACCTCCGCGTCGAAGCCCTCGGCGCGGGCGGTGAGCGCGTCCAGCACGACCTGCGCGTTCGAGGCGTTGGCGACGACCATGTACTGGGGGGCCTCGGCCTCGGCCTCGCTGAGCCGGTAGACGATCAGGTCGTCCAGGATCCCGCCGTCCTCGGCACAGATCATCGTGTAGCGGGCGCGGCCGACACCGATGGAGCCGATGTTGCCGACCAGCGCGAAGTTCAGGAAGTCCACGGCCTGGGGACCAGAGACCGTGATCTCGCCCATGTGGGAGAGGTCGAAGAGACCGGCCTTGGTGCGGACGGCGACGTGCTCGTCGCGCTCGCTGCCGTACCGGAGCGGCATGTCCCAGCCCGCGAAGTCGGTCATGGTCGCGCCGAGCGCACGGTGCACGGCATCGAGGGCAGTCAGACGGGGGGCGGTGCTCATACGTGGAACTCCCAGGGCATGACGGGCGAGGTCGATCCTCCCCATCTGTCATCGGAACCTGAGAGGTTCACCACGACCCGCTCGTATAAGGGGCCATGACTTGCACCTTGGGTGGAGCCGCAGGAGCGGCCCGCTTTTCAGATGTGCCTCGCCCGCGCGGTACGGGGCCTGAGAGATTCAAGGGAGGGACTTGCTCCTTCGGCGCCCCGGTGCGTCGATACGACGGTGACCGGGAACTCTCCCGCGCGGATTCAAACGGCCTGTATGGAGTTTGCGGGCACATCATTGCACGGGCTCGCGTCACAGGGCAGTGCCGGTCGAGTAATGCCCTTGTGCCGCATTACCTTCTCTTTACACTTGCCGGGGAAGCTGCGGGAAGCAGGTACGTGACCGCTATGGGGAGGCCGATCACGGTGCGCAGGACGAGTGTCTACGCGACCAACACAGGGGTGGCCCTGCCCAAACAGGCCGCCGCCCCCACCAGGGAGAGCTGCGGCCCCCTGCCGGTGGCCATAGTCCGCGACCTGCGGCAGCGGACCGGCCACAGCCCGCACCGGCTCATGTTCGGTGACGGCGACCTGATCGTCGTCTCCGGCCTGCCGGGCAGCGGCAAGTCCACGCTGATGCGCAGGGCCGTGGCGGGCCCGCGCATCGACTCGCAGGACACCCGCGACCGCTGGGCCAGGCGCATGCCGGGCCTGCTGCCGTACGCGGTGTACCGCCCCCTGGTCCGCCTCGCGCACTACGCGGGGCTGCGCAAAGCCCTGCGCTCCGGCGAGAGCGTCGTGGTGCACGACTGCGGCACCCAGGCCTGGGTGCGCCGCTGGCTGGCCCGCGAGGCCGCGCGGCGCGGCACGGCGCTGCACCTGCTGCTGCTCGACGTGCCGCCGGACACCGCCATGGATGGCCAGCTTTCGCGGGGGCGCGGGGTGTCGAGGTACGCCTTCGCGCGCCACCGCAGGACGATCGGCCGCCTGGTCGGCGCCGCCGAGCGGGGCGACCTGCCGCGCGGCTGCGGCTCGGCGGTGCTGCTCGACCGGACGGCGGCGGGCGTGCTGCGGGGGATCGGCTTCGGAGGCTGAGCCGACGGTCGCCACGTTAGGGTCGTGCCGCACGCAGAGCGGGACCGAGCAGGGGTTACGAACGATGGACATTCCGGCGCAGGCGCACGCCCATCCTTACGGAGGATGGCCGGGCAACGAACTCGAAGAGGTGCTCGCGGCAGCCCTCGGCACGCCCGGGGCGGCCCCGGCGTCCGCGGGGGCCCGCATAGTCGAGGTGCTCGGCCGCAGCCACATCTGGATCCCGCTGCCGAACGGCGGGGGCCCCGACACCGGCACCCTGGACCTGCCCACGATGGAGATCGACGGCCAGGCCTACGTGCCCGTGTTCAGCTCCCAGCAGCAGTTCCAGCAGGCCACCGGCGGCCGGATGGGCTGCACCGTGGCGCCCGCCGTGGAGTTCGCGCGCGGCCTCCCCCCGCAGCTGGGCATCGCGGTCAACCCGGACGGCACGATCGGGGTCCCGCTGCCGCCGCCGGCCGTCGCCGAGCTCTGCCGGGCGGGGCGCACCCCGCTGGACGGACCCGCGAGCGGCGGTCGCGTACGCCTCTTCGAGCCGGACTGGCAGGAGGACCCGGTGGACTTCCTGGCCGCCGCCGCCCGGGAGTTCGAGGCCACCGGGGTCGTCCTGAGCGCCCGCCGCTGCCTGGCGAGCGTCGAGGGGGAGGACCCCACGCTCTTCGTCGGGGTCGAACTGACCTCCTGGGAGGGCAACGCGCGCGAGCTGCCGATGGAGGCCGTGGGCCGGGCCCTTGGCCACGCGCCGGTGGCCTGGCCGGTGAACCTGGTGCTGCTCGACGTCGCCCAGGATCCGGTCGGCGACTGGCTGCGCGAGCGGGTCCGCCCCTTCTTCGGCCAGGCCGCCGGACACGGGCACGGACACGAGCACGGACACGGACACGGACACGAGCACGGACACGCGTAAGGACATGTGCAGGTACGTGTGTGAGGGTGCCGTACGTCAAGTCGGTGTCAGGATCGCCGCTTAAGCTGGTTTCATGACCTGGGTCCACCGGGTCAGCGGGTCATCGCGAAGGGGCGGTTAAGGGTGAGTGCGTCGGGCACGGCTGCGGCCGGGCAGGTCGAGCACATGCTGCGCCAGGTGACGCCGGGGCGTTACGACGCCTACGAGGCGCTCCTGCGGGCACTCGCCGCCGACCAGGTGTGGATGCTGCTCTGGCACGGCCAGGCCGGATCCCCCGACGCGCAGTACGGGAACATGGAGGTCGAGGGCCTGGGGTACGCGCCGTGCGTGACCTCCGCCCAGGAGCTCTCCGCCAGTGGCTGGAACCGCTCGTACGAGGTGGTCAGCGGCGTCGACATCTCCCGCACCCTCTACCCCGACCACTACGGCCTCTGGCTCAACCCGCACGCCCCCGGCGGCGGCGTCGGCATCCCCTGGCTCGACCTGCGGCGCATCGCGTCGGGCCTGGACCTGCTGCCCGCGGGCCCCCTCAGGCTCACCGAGCCGGCCATCGAGATCCCCCAGTTCTACGCCCTGCTCACGCAGAACGCGCACCGCACCCCCGCGGTCCGCTCGCTGCGCCGCGCCTGGGTGCAGCCCGCCCTCGGCGCGCCGTATCTGGCCATCGGCCTCGATGTGTACGACACGTCGGCGTCCTCGGTGGACGGGGTACGCACGATGATGCAGCAGTCGATCGCCGCGGTCCCCGACGGCCTGCCCGTCTCGACGGTCGCGATGTCGGACGCGTACGACCCGGTGGCCATGTGGCTGAGCGCCAACGTCAGGCCGTTCTACGACCGCGAGGCCCAGCCCGCCCCGGCGCCCGCGGGCGGGTACGGCTACCCCGCGCCGTACTGAAGCGGACCCGCAGCCGCGCCGGAAGCGCGCTGAACCGGCCACTCCGGCTCGTATACCTGCCCTGACCGTCACGATGTCCGTTCTGGTGGCGGAGGGGTCCTATGGGCTCCCGTGGCGCTTTGTGACCCAACTGCCCCGTGTTCGCCCCTCGTTCACCTGCGTCCGGATAACGGAACACCTCGATCAGCATCACGGTTGCGCATCCATTCCCCGTCAAGGCTGGTAACAGATCGCAACCGCGATGAAGACTCCCGCAGCAGGGGCGCTTCGCCCCGTGCACGACGGACTGATCACATCGCTACAGCGACAAGTGCGGGCCGGTCACCACCGGTTGAGAGGGGTCCCTGCCACGATGACGGCACCATTGCATGACACACCTGCGGACGCGGACCCGACGGCGGACGTCGCTCCCGCAGCTGATGCAGGGGTGAAGAAGGTCGAGGGGCGGTCCCTCAAGCAGATCGCCTGGAACCGCCTGAAGCGGGACAAGGTCGCGCTGGCCGGCGGCATCACCGTGCTCGTCCTGGTCTTCGTCGCCGTCTTCGCGCCCCTGATCGTCTCCCTGCTGGGCCACCCGCCCAACGAGTTCCACCAGGACGAGCTCGAAGACCTGACGAACCTGCCCAAGGGCGCGTTCGGCGGCATGAGTGGTGACTTCCTCTTCGGCGTCGAGCCGAACAAGGGCCGCGACATCTTCAGCCGGATCGTCTACGGCGCCCGGATCTCCCTGCTCGTGGCGTTCCTCGCCGCAGTGGTGGCCGTGGCGCTGGGCACCTTCTTCGGCATCATCGCCGGCTACTTCGGCGGCTGGGTCGACGCGCTGATCAGCCGGGTCATGGACGTGCTGCTCGCCTTCCCGCAGCTGCTCTTCGTGATCTCCCTGGTCTCGGTCCTCCCCGACGACCTGCTCGGCCTCACCGGCAGCGGTGTCCGCATCGCGGTACTGATCCTGGTGATCGGCTTCTTCGGCTGGCCCTACGTCGGACGCATCGTCCGCGGCCAGACCCTCTCGCTGCGTGAACGCGAGTACGTGGAGGCGGCCCGCAGCCTCGGCGGCGGCCAACGGCACATCCTCTTCCGTGAGCTGCTGCCGAACCTGATCGCTCCGATCACCGTCTACGCGACGCTCATGATCCCCACCAACATCCTCACCGAAGCGGCGCTCAGCTTCCTCGGCGCAGGTGTACGCCCGCCGACGGCTTCCTGGGGCGGCATGCTCCGTGACGCCCTTGCGACGTACGAGCACGACCCGATGTTCATGGTCTTCCCCGGCCTGGCGATCTTCGTGACCGTGCTTGCCTTCAACCTCTTCGGTGATGGGCTGCGCGACGCCCTGGACCCCAAGGGAACCCGTTAACAGCCCCAACTGGCTTGCCCCTGCCGCAGCGTCAGGTGGCTCTTCCCATGGTTCTTCAGGCAGCCAAAGCCAAGGACCGCGAATCTCGGAGGATGCGAGAAATGCCCACAGGTTCTTCCAAACGACGGTTGACCGCCGGTGCGGCCCTCGTCGTGGCGGCGCTGGTGACCACCACGGCGTGCGGCGGCGGCAGCGACGACGACGACAGCAAGGGTGCCGGCTACAACAAGGCGATCGGCAACGTCGCGAACAAGTCTGCGAAGAAGGGCGGGACGCTCAAGTTCATCGCCAAGCAGGACCTGGACTCGGCCGACCCGCAGCGCGCGTACTACGGCATGACGTGGGACTTCATGCGGTACTACACCCGCACGCTGATCACGTACGACACCAAGCCGGGTGCCGCGTCCAACAAGCTCGTCCCCGACCTCGCCGAGTCCACGGCGAAGATCAGCGACGACGGCAAGACCTACACGTACAAGCTGCGTTCCGGGCTGACCTGGGAGGACGGCTCGAAGCTGACCTCCAAGGACATCAAGTACGGCATCGAGCGCATCTGGGCGACCAAGGTCATCACCGGTGGCCCCGGCTACCTCAAGTCCACGCTTGACCCCAAGGGCGAGTACAAGGGCCCCTACGAGGACAAGACGAAGGACAAGCTGGGTCTGAAGGCGGTCGAGACGCCGGACGACAACACCATCATCTTCAAGCTGCCCAAGAAGAACGGCGACTTCGAGCAGATGCTCGCGATGCCGTCGGGCACCCCGGTGAAGCAGTCCGAGGACACCGGCGCCAAGTACACCCAGCGCCCGTTCTCCTCCGGTCCGTACAAGTTCCAGAACTACAGCGCGGGCAAGAGCATCACCCTGGTGCGCAACCCGAACTGGAAGAAGTCGTCCGACCCGGTCCGCCCGGCCCTGCCGGACAAGATCTCGGTCACCATCTCGGCGAACCTCGAAGAGAACGACAAGCGCCTGATGGAAGGCGACTACGACGTCGACATGAATGGCACCGGCATGACCCAGTCGGGTCGTACCACCGCCATTCAGGACCACAAGGACAACGTCGACAACATGCAGACGGACTTCGTCCGTTACGTCGCCCTGGTGACCAAGACGAAGCCGTTCGACAACGAGGCCTGCCGCAAGGCCGTCTTCTACGCCACGGACTTCGCGAGCCTGCAGAAGACCCGTGGCGGCGAGGTCGCCGCCGGCGAGATCGCCACCAACGTCTTCCCGAAGTCGATCAAGGGTCACGACGACTACGACCCGTACGGCATCCTCAAGCGCAAGGGCAAGCCGGACGCCGCCAAGGCGAAGGCCCAGCTCAAGGAGTGCGGCAAGCCGAACGGCTTCTCGACCAAGATCTCGGCCCGCACCAACCAGCCGGGTGAGGTGGACGCCGCCACGGCGCTCCAGGAGCAGCTGAAGAAGGTCAACATCAACGCCGATGTCGACCAGATCGACGGCGCCGACTCCTCCAGCATCACCGGCTCTCCCTCGGTGGTGAAGAAGCGCGGCATCGGCATGACGATGGCGGGCTGGGGTCCGGACTTCCCGACCGGCCAGGGCTACGCCCAGCCGCTGTTCGACAGCCGTTTCATCAATGAGAACGGCAACTACAACGAGTCGCAGATCGACGAGCCGAAGATCGACAAGTACTTCGACGACGCGATCGGCACGGTCGACCCCGACAAGGCCGGTGAGATCTACACCGATCTGGCCCACGAGATCGTCGACAAGGCCTACTGGATGCCCTTCATCTACGAGAAGAACATCAGCTGGCGTTCCTCGCGGGCGACCAACGTCTACTCGTCCGCCGCTTACAGCGGTCGCTACGACTACGTCTCGCTCGGTGTGAACGACAAGAAGTAGTCCCCGCCGCCAAGGCAGTCCCACCGCCGAATCCCGCCAGTCCGAAGGGCAGGTGATGGCCCCGGGCGGTGGCCGTGACTCCTCACAAGGGGGTCCCGGCCACCGCCGGGCCGCGCACAGTGCTTGCTTATCTCATCCGGCGCCTGATCGCCGTCATCGTCATGGTGCTGGTCGTACTGCTCGCGACCTTCACCGTCTTCTTCATGCTGCCCAAGTGGGCGGGACAGGACATCGCCGTCCTCTTCGCCGGGAAGTCGTCCGGTGCCGAGCAGCTCGCGGGCATCCGGATCAAACTGGGTCTCGACGACCCGCTGCTCGTCCAGTTCTGGGACTTCGTCAAGGGCATCCCGATGGGGCGTGACTACGCCAACGGGGCCGACGTCACCCACTGCCCGGCCCCCTGCTTCGGATACTCCTTCCGTACCGAGGCGCCGGTCTGGGAAACCCTCAAGGACGCCCTGCCGGTCACCATGGCGCTCGCCGCCGGTGCCTGTGTGCTGTGGCTGGTCGCCGGTGTCGCCACCGGCGTGCTCTCCGCGCTCAAGCGCGGCACCATCTGGGACCGTTCCGCGATGATCACCGCCCTCGGCGGTGTCTCGCTGCCGATCTTCTTCACCGGCATGATCGCGATGGGGCTCTTCGTCCACACGCTCGGCTGGGTGGAGATCGAGGACACCCTCACCACGGACGATCCGATCAACGTCTGGTTCGAGACGATGATCCTGCCGTGGATCGTGCTCGCGTTCCTCAACGCCGCCATGTACGCGCGACTGACCCGCGCCACCATGCTGGAAGTGCTCGGTGAGGACTACATCCGCACCGCGCGCGCCAAGGGGCTCGGCGAGGCCGTCGTCATCAGACGGCACGCGCTGCGCTCCGCCATGACGCCGATCCTCACCGTCTTCGGCCTCGACCTCGGTGTGCTCCTCGGTGGCGCCGTCCTCACCGAGTCCACGTTCAACCTGCCGGGGCTCGGCCTGGAAGCGGTCAAGGCCATCAGCAACAAGGACCTGCCGGTCATCCTCGGCGTCACCTTGTGCGCGTCGCTCGCGATCGCCCTCGCCAACCTCGTCGTCGACCTTCTGTACGCCGTCATCGACCCGCGAGTGAGGCTGGGATGACCGAATTGCACAAGACCGGAGCGGCGGTCGGAGAACCCGTCGTCGACTCGGTCGCTCCCACCGCCTTTCTCGAAGTGCGCGACCTCAAGGTGCACTTCCCGACCGACGACGGCCTGGTCAAGTCCGTCGACGGGCTCAGCTTCCAGCTGGAGAAGGGCAAGACCCTCGGTATCGTCGGCGAGTCGGGATCCGGCAAGTCGGTCACCTCGCTCGGCATCCTCGGCCTGCACACCGCCGGGCAGTACGGCAGCCGCAAGCCGCAGCTGTCCGGCGAGATCTGGCTGAACGGCACGGAGCTGCTCAGCGCGGACCCGAACGAGGTGCGCAAGCTGCGTGGCCGCGAGATGGCGATGATCTTCCAGGATCCGCTGTCCGCGCTGCACCCGTACTACTCCATCGGCCAGCAGATCACCGAGGCGTACCGCGTCCACCACAAGGTGGACAAGAAGGTCGCCCGCAGGCGTGCCGTCGAGATGCTCGACCGGGTGGGCATCCCCCAGCCGGACAAGCGGGTCGACAGCTACCCGCACGAGTTCTCGGGCGGCATGCGCCAGCGCGCGATGATCGCGATGGCCCTGGTGAACAACCCCGAGCTGCTCATCGCGGACGAGCCGACGACCGCCCTGGACGTCACCGTCCAGGCGCAGATCCTCGACCTCATCCGGGATCTGCAGAAGGAGTTCGGCTCCGCGGTCATCATGATCACGCACGACCTGGGCGTGGTCGCCGAGATGGCGGACGAGCTGCTCGTGATGTACGGCGGGCGCTGCGTCGAGCGCGGCTCCGCCGAGAAGGTCTTCTACGAGCCCCAGCACCCCTACACCTGGGGCCTGCTGGGATCGATGCCGCGCATCGACCGCGAGGAGACCGACCGGCTCGTGCCGGTCAAGGGCTCCCCGCCCAGCCTGATCAACCTGCCTACGGGCTGCGCCTTCAACCCGCGCTGCCCCTACGCCGACATCCCCAAGGACCAGATCACCCGCCGTGAGCGCCCCGACCTGCACGAGGTCGCGTCGGGCCACTTCACCGCCTGCCACATGTCGCAGGACGAGCGCACCCGTATCTGGACCGAAGAGATTGCGCCGAAGCTGTGAAAGACGATGCGAAAGATCAGGCGAAGGGCCAGGAGATGACGATCCCGGCGCAGAAGGAGAGCTCACCCGAGCCGCTGCTCAAGGTCGAAGGCCTGGTGAAGCACTTCCCCATCAAGAAGGGGCTGTTGCAGCGCCAGGTGGCCGCCGTGCAGGCCGTCGACGGTCTCAGCTTCGACGTACGCCCGGGTGAGACGCTCGGCGTCGTGGGCGAGTCGGGCTGCGGCAAGTCGACGATGGGCCGCCTGATCACGCGCTTGCTCGAACCGACCGCGGGCCGCGTGGAGTTCGAGGGCGTGGACATCACGCACCTGAGCGTCGGCAAGATGCGGCCGCTGCGCCGCGACGTGCAGATGATCTTCCAGGACCCGTACTCGTCGCTGAACCCGCGGCACACCATCGGCACGATCGTCGGTGCGCCGTTCAAGCTGCAGGGCGTCAAGCCCGAGGGCGGTCTGAAGAAGACCGTGCAGGAGATGCTGGAGCGGGTGGGGCTCAGCCCCGAGCACTACAACCGCTACCCGCACGAGTTCTCCGGCGGTCAGCGCCAGCGCATCGGCATCGCCCGTGCGCTCGCCCTGCAGCCCAAGCTGGTCGTGGCCGACGAGCCCGTCTCCGCCCTGGACGTCTCCATCCAGGCGCAGGTGGTCAACCTCCTGGACGACCTCCAGGACGACCTCGGCCTCACGTACGTGATCATCGCGCACGACCTCTCGGTCATCCGGCACGTCTCGGACCGCATCGCGGTGATGTACCTCGGCAAGATCGTGGAGCTCGCGGACCGTAAGGACCTCTACTCCACGCCGATGCACCCGTACACCAAGGCGCTCCTGTCCGCCGTTCCGGTGCCCGACCCCAAGCGGCGCGGCGTCAAGAGCGAGCGCATCCTGCTCCGCGGTGACGTCCCCTCGCCGATCGACCCGCCCACCGGCTGCCGTTTCCACACGCGCTGCTGGAAGGCGACGGAGATCTGCGCGAAGACCGAGCCGCCGCTGATCGCTCTCGCCTCCGGCCACCAGGTGGCGTGCCACCACCCGGAGAACGCCGAGGACCAGCAGCCGGGCGACACCAAGCTGCTTCAGGTCGCCAAGGAGGCGATCGACGTGGTGTCCGTGGTGAGCAAGGCCGAGGAGACGGCGGCGGAGGAAGCCACGCCGGCCGTGGCGAAGGACGCTCCGAAGACCCTCTCGGAGACCGAGCCGAAGACCGAGCCGAAGACCGAGCCGAAGACCGAGCCGAAGGCCGTCTCGAAGGACGCCCCGAAAGCGGAAGCCAAGGGTCAGGAGTCAACTGACCGCTAGCGCCTGATGACTTGGTAAAAATCAGTCACCAGGTCATGTACACGCCCATACGGGAGAGTGCAGAGTCTGCGTGTCCGTTTCACCGGAACACGCGCGAAGGGATGACTCATGGCACTCTCCCGTTCGGCACGTCTGGGGGCGCTGGCCACCGCCGCCGCCTCCTTCTGCCTCATCGCCGCCGCACCCGGGCCCCACCCGGGCTCCGACGGCGTGGGCGACCCGTACTTCCCGCAGCTGGGCAACGGCGGATTCGACGTACGCCACTACGGCCTCGACGTGGCGTACAACCCCGACACCGACCGCCTCGACGGCCGCACCACGATCACCGCGCGCGCCACCCAGAACCTCTCCTCCTTCGACCTCGACCTCCAGAAGCTGGAGGTGACCAGAATCGAGGTGAACGGCAGACGCGCGAAGTTCACCCGCGACGGCGACGAGATCCGCATCAGCCCGCGCGACCACCTGGGCAAGAACAAGACGTTCACCGTCACCGTCACCTACGGCGGTGTGCCCGAGGCGCTGAGCGGCCCCATCGTCTTCGGCTCCGACTACGGCTGGATGAAGACCACCGACGGCGTCTTCGTCGCCTGTGAGCCCAACGCGGCATCCACCTGGTTCCCCTCCAGCGACCACCCCATGGACAAGGCGGCCTTCGACATCCGCATCAAGGCCCCCAAGGGCCTGACCGGGGTCTCCAACGGCCGTCTGGTCGACACCTACGACAAGGGCGGCCAGACCGTCGCCCACTGGCGCGAGTCCAAGCCCATGGCGACCTACCTGGCGACCGCCACGATCGGGAAGTTCGACGTCAAGAAGGGCAAGACCCCCGGGGGAACCCCGATCTACGTCGCCATCGACCCCGTACTGGAGAACAGCAACAACGTCGACGTGTACGGCGTCACGGCGGAGGTCACCGACTACTGGTCGAAGGTCTTCGGTCCCTATCCCTTCGAGGAGACCGGCGCGATCGTCGACGACATGCCGCAGGCCGGCTTCTCGCTCGAAACCCAGACCAAGCCGGTCTACTCCGCGATCCGCAGCGAGTCGACCATCGCCCACGAGCTCGCCCACCAGTGGTTCGGCGACTCCGTCTCCGTCGACCAGTGGAAGGACATCTGGCTCAACGAAGGCTTCGCGACCTACTCCCAGTGGCTGTGGAGCGAGCACAAGGGCACCCAGACCGCCCGTGAGGCCTTCCTCGCGGGTTACAACGCACGCCCCGCGGACGCGCCCTTCTGGCAGACCGTCGTCGGCGACCCGCAGCGCGACACGATGTTCGCCTCCGCCGTCTACCAGCGAGGCGCGATGACGCTCCAGGTCCTGCGCGAGCGCATCGGCGACAAGGCGTTCTTCAAGCTGCTTCCGGCCTGGACCGCGCAGAACAAGTACGGCAACGCGAACACCGCCGACTTCATCAAGCTCGCCGAGAAGATCTCGGGCAAGCAGCTCGACTCGCTGTTCGAGACGTGGCTGTTCACGAAGGGCAAGCCCGCCCTGTAGCCGCCGCTGCCCGCAAGCCGCCGCGCGGCACCGCCCTGGTGGGGCCCGCACCGGCGGGCAGGTAAGAATGTCGCGTGATTCAGGATCTGTTCAGTCCCTCCGTCCAGCACGCGCTCGACATCGTCGGGATCTTCGTCTTCGCGATCTCCGGGGCGCTGCTCGCCGTGCGCAAGAACTTCGACGTGTTCGGCATCGCCGTGCTCGCCGAGGTCACCGCGCTGGGCGGAGGGCTCATCCGTGACGTGGTCATCGGGGCGGTGCCGCCCGCCGCCTTCACCGACCTCGGCTACTTCATCACCCCGCTGTTCGCGGCCCTCCTGGTGTTCTTCCTGCACCCCGAGGTGGAGCGCACCCAGCTCGCGGTGAACGTCTTCGACGCGGCGGGCCTGGGCCTCTTCTGTGTCACCGGCACGACCAAGGCGTACGACTACGGCCTCGGGCTCACCTCGTCGGCGACCCTGGGGCTCGCCACCGCGGTGGGCGGCGGCGTGCTGCGCGACATCATCGCCAACGAGGTGCCCTCGCTGGTGCGCTGGGACCGCGACCTGTACGCCGTGCCCGCGATCGTCGGCTCCGCGATGGTCGCGCTCTGCATCAACTACGACATGGTGAACGCCTTCACCAGCAGCCTCGCCGTGGTCACCACCTTCGTCCTGCGGCTGCTCGCGCTGCGCTACCACTGGCGCGCCCCACGGGCCTGGCACCGGCGCTCGACCGCGGTGGAGGTGGAGGAGGTGTCGTAGGAGGGCGAGGGCGACGAGACAGAAAAAGCTACCGCTCAGTAATTAGATGTTGTACGTTGCTGCCATGGCAGAGGCAGCATCCATACCGGCAGCGGTGCCCGCGAGCATCGGCGACAGCGAGTTCGACCGCGACACCGCGGTCACCCGGCGGGAGCCCGGCGTCTACGACATCGAGCTCTCCGCCGGGTGGACGATCATCAACGCCGTCAACGGCGGCTATCTCCTCGCGGTCATCGGCCGCGCGCTCGGCGACGCCCTGCCGCACGCCGATCCCTTCACGGTCTCCGCGCACTACCTCACGGCGTCCCACCCCGGGCCCGCCGTGATCCGCACGGACACGGCACGGGCGGGACGGACCCTGTCGACCGGGCAGGCCTCCCTCTTCCAGTACGACGAGGAGGGGCGCGAGGTCGAGCGGATCCGGGTGCTCGCCTCGTACGGCGATCTGGCGGGCCTTCCCGACGACGTCCGTACGACGGCCAAGCCGCCCGCCCTGCCGCCGCTGGAGCAGTGCTTCGGCCCGCAGGACGCTCCGGACCACCGCCCTGTGCCCGGCAGTTCCGCGATCAGTGACCGGCTCTTCCTGAAGCTGGACCCCTCCACCCTGGGGTGGGCGCTGGGCCAGCCGTCCGGCAAGGGGGAGATGCGGGCCTGGTTCGGCCTCGCGGACGGCCGTGACGCGGATCCGCTGTCGCTGCTGCTCGCGGTGGACGCGCTGCCGCCGACGGCCTTCGAGCTGGGCCTCTCCGGCTGGGTCCCGACGGTGGAACTGACGGTCCATGTCCGCGCGAAGCCGGCGCCGGGCCCGCTCCGGGTCTCGATCACCACGCGGAACCTCGCCGGTGGCTTCCTGGAGGAGGACGCGGAGGTCTGGGACAGCACGGACCGCCTGGTCGCCCAGTCGCGGCAACTGGCGCGGGTCCGGCTGGGCTGAGAGTCCCGGCCCGGATGGGGGTCGCCCCTGCTCATCAAGAGCTTGGGGGAGTTTGAGGCCATCTCCTCAGCCGACCCACACCACCCCCGCATAAGAACCCCCCGCGACCACAACCCACGCACAGAGCCCCAGCGCCGCCACCCGCCCCCCGGTCCGCGCCAGCGAGGGCAGATCCACCGCGGCCCCGAGCCCGAACAGCGCCGCGGCCAGCAGCAGTTCCTGCGCGTGCCCCGCGACATCGAGGACGGAACCCGGAACCCACCCGGTGCTCCGCACGGCGACCATCACCAAGAACCCCGCCACGAACAACGGAATCACCGGCGGGCGCCTGCGGCCCACCACCCCACCCGACGCGGACCGGGCCCGGTGGGCCAGCGCGACCCCCGCCACCAACGGCCCGAGCATCGCCACCCGCATCAACTTCACGAGAACCGCGTCCCCCAGGGCCCCCGCCCCCGCGGTCTGCGCGGTGGCCACCACCTGCCCCACGTCGTGGACGCTCGCCCCCGCCCACCGCCCGAACTCCACGTCGCTGAGTCCCAACGGACCCTGCAGCAAGGGCAGTACGGCAATGGCGAGCGTCCCGCAGAGCGTCACGAGCGCCACCGACACCGCGGCGTCCCGTTCCTCGCTCTCCGTCACCTCACTGACCGCACCGATCGCGGACGCCCCGCAGATCGAGTAGCCGGTGGCGATCAGGAGCGGCTGGTCGCCGGGCAGCCCCAGCCGGCGGCCCAGCCACCACGTCCCGAAGAACGTCGCCGTGACCACCCCGAGCACCATCGCCACCGTCGCCCAGCCGAGCCCCAGGACGTCGTCCAGGCTCAGCTTCAGGCCGAGCAGGACGATGCCGAGCCGCATCAGCCGCTTCCCGGCGAGGGAGAGCCCCGCCCTGCCCCGGCCCCGTACGACGGCCCGCACGCCCGGTACGTGCGCCGCCGCGAGGCCGAGCACCACCGCGGCCGTCAGCATGGGGACGGCGGGGACCAGCGCGTGCGTCACCCAGGCCACCGCGACACCGAGGACCGCGAGAGCGAGCCCCGGCAGCGGGCTGGGGCGAGGGCGGGGAGGTGTGCCCGCGGTGACCGGCGGTCGCTGGCCGAGCAGCGCCATCAGAGGTCGGCCGGCAGGTCGTACACCCGGCGCACGCTGGTGCCGAGGCGGGAGATGTCCGCGCCGTACACGTGCAGCGAGATCGCCCGCTCCGTACCGGCGTTCCGGACCCGGTGGATGTCGCCGGGCGGCGCGAAACCGCACACCGAGCCCCGCGGGTTGACCCGGTCCTCCGTGGCGACGAGCCGGGCAGGGACGCCGGACGCGGCCGGGACGAGCCGGTAGCGCCGCTCGTGCTCCGCGCCCTCGTGGACCCCGGTGACGCACCAGGAGACGTGGTCGTGGACCGGCGTGCACTGACCCGGCAGCCAGACGAGGCCGACCACCGAGAAGCTGCCGTCGTGTTCGGCGTGCAGCAGATGCTGACGGTAGCGCCCGGGATCGCCCTCGCACTGCTCGTCGGCGAGCAGATCGGCCGCGCCCATATGCGGCGCGAGCCGCTCGCCGACCACGTACGCGGTCAGATTGGGCGGCAGCCCCCGGCCGACGGCCTCGCGGACGCCGGCGACGAGGGCGTCCAGGCGCCCGGTGGTACGGGCCGCTCGGTACGCGGTGGTGGAGGCACTCATAGGGGCAGCGTCCTGCCGCCCCTCCATCACGTCCAACGACAGTTTCTAAGCCCTGCCCCAACTTCTGCTTATGGATGGCGGCGTCCGGCCGGGGCGGAGCGCCTCAGCAGCCCACCCGGTTCGCCGCGACCGCCTTCAGCTCCTCCAGCACCAGCGCCGTCGCGGGAATGTGCAGGTGCTCCCGGAGCGCGTACGCCGAGACCTGCCGCCGTGACGCCGGATCCAGGGCCCGTCCCGTCACCTCGCGGTGGCGCAGGAAGTTGAGGACGAGCCCCGGCATCATCGCGATGCCCAGACCCTCGGCGACCAGGCTCTGGATGACGAGGTTGTCGTCCGTGGTGAAGGCGATGTCCGGCGCGAAGCCCTGCTCGGCGCACTCGTGCAGGAAGTTGGCGCGACAGCGCAGGCAGCCCGCGATCCAGCGCTCGCCCGCCAGGTCGACGAGGCGCACGGAGCGCCGCCGGGCGAGCGGGTGGCGGGCCGGCATCAGGACCGTCAGCTGGTCCTCCATCAGCGGGATCTCCACCACCTCGTCCGGCACGTCCTCGTGCAGGCCGGGATAGTGGAAGGCCAGCGTGATGTCGCAGTCGCCGTCCACCAGGCGCTGGAGCGACTCCGGCGGTTCGTTCTCCTGGAGTTCGACGCGCACGCCTGGGTGGCTTCGCGCGAGTCGGGCCAGCGCCTCGGGGATGAGGGTGGCGTTGGCGCTGGGGAAGGCGCAGATGCGGACGCGGCCGGTGCGCAGGCCCGTGATGGCGTTCATCTGCTGCTGGGCGGCGTCGATGTTCCCGAGGATGATCCCCGCGTGCCGGGAGAGCGCCTCGCCCGCCTCGGTGAGGCGCATCTTGCGGCCGACGCGGGTGAACAGGACCGTGCCGACGGACCGTTCGAGCGCCTTCATCTGCTGGGTGATCGCAGGTTGCGTATAGCCCAGCGAGCGGGCGGCGGCGGAGTAGGAGCCGGTGCGGACCACTTCATGGAATGACCTGATGTGCCGGGAATCGAACACGCTTGAATCATATGCGGGGCCCGGAAAGAGCCGACAGGTCCCCCTTCCCCGTGCAGCCCGACGTGCCGCCCGACACCCTTCGCGGTCTCACCTGACACCGGATGTCAGCCTTTTCCGCCATCCTTGGCCACGTGAAATCCGACCGGCTGCTCTCGATCCTGCTGCTGCTCCAGACCCGCGGGCAGGTCCCCGCCCATGAACTCGCCGACCGCCTCGAAGTCTCCGTACGCACCATCTACCGCGACATCGAGGCGCTCTCCACCTCCGGTGTCCCGGTGTACGCCGAGCGCGGGCGGCACGGGGGCATCGCGCTGCTGCCCGGGTTCCGTACGGACGTCACGGGGCTCACGGCGGACGAGTCGCGGGCCCTGTTCGTCCTGGCCGCCCAGGGCGCGCACGCCGCGCTCGGGCTCGGTGACGCGATCGGCTCCGCGCTGCGCAAGGTCATGGCGGCGCTGCCCGAACCGCACCGGCCCGCCGCCGAGTTGGCGAGCCGGCGCATCCTCGTCGACTCGGCGCGCTGGATGCCGGGGCCGCGCGGAACGGATCCGGTCGCCGTCGACCTCGACGTACTGCAGGACGCCGTCTTCTCCGACCGGCGGCTGAGCCTGCGCTACCGGCACAGCGGCGACGCGGAGCCGAGCACGTACACGGTGGATCCCTACGGCCTCGTCTCCAAGGCGGGCGTCTGGTATCTGGTCGCCGACCAGCGTGGCGCCCCGCGGCTCTTCCGCGCCGACCGCGTACAGGGGGCGACCCTCACGGAGCTGGCCGTGCGGCGCAGGCCCGGTGTCGAACTCGCCGACGTCTGGGGCGTCCTGAAGCGTCAGGTCGAGGACCGTCCGGTCGGCGTCGACGTGACGGCCCGGGTCTCGCGCGACCGGTTCGCCCAGTTCCTGCGCCTCAAGGGGCAGTTCCTGAGCGGGCCTCCCGAAGACGACGGGGAGAGCGAGTGGATCACCGTCCGCCTCGGGTTCGGTGTCGTCGGCGACGCCCGCACGCTGCTCCCGTTCGCGGCGAGCGTGGAGGTGCTCTCGCCGCCCGAGGTCCGCGCCGAGCTGGCGTACGCCGCCGCAGCGGTCACCGGTCTGTACGCAGGAAGCGGCTCAGCTCCCCGGTGAGCTCGGCGGGCGCGTCCTCCTGTACGAGATGTCCCGCGCCCTCGATCAGACGCAGCTCGGCGCCGGGGATCAGCCCGGCGAGCTCGTGGCCGCGCTCCACCGGGATCCAGGTGTCGTCCGTGCCCCAGCAGATGAGGACGGGGAGGTCCAACTCGCCGTACCTGCCCTGGATCTCGTCCGTGTACCGCTGGTCGTTCTGCTCGATCTGCCGGTAGAACGCCGGCCTGCCCTCCTGCGTGCACCAGGGCTCGACCAGGCGGTCGAGCACCGCCGGGTGCAGGCCGCGGTGGCTCGCCGAACCGACGTACTCGCGCACCAGTGCCTCGTGCAGCGCGGGCGGCAGCTGGGCGAAGACGTCGGCGTGCGCGCCCAGCAGGCGGTAGGTGGGGGAGCCCCAGGGGGCGAGGGCCACCGGGTCGACGAGGGCGAGGCGTGCGTAGCGGGCGCCGTGCAGGAGATGGGCGCGCAGGGCGACGCAGCCGCCGAAGTCGTGGGCCACGACGGCGGGTTCGTCCAGGCCCCAGTGCGCGAGCAGCTCGGTGAGGACGCGGGCCTGCGCGGCCAGGCTCACGTCCTGCCCGGGGCGCATCTCCGACGTCCCGTAGCCGGGGAGGTCCCCTACGTGGACACGGTGCTCGCGGGAGAGCGCGCTGGCCACGCCCCGCCAGACGTACGAGGAGAAAGGCGTGCCGTGGACGAGTACGACGGGGGGTGCGTCCTTGGGGCCGATGGCGGTCCAGCGGACGGTGCCGGTCGGCCCCGCGAAGGTCTGGTCGAGGATCCAGTCGCGATCGGTCGTCATGACCGTAAGGCTAATAGCTCCTTACGGTCGGCGTCGAGACCCGCAGCCGACGGCGCGTGCCGCCTCCCGGGTCATTGCCGTCTTCACCCCCCCCCGGGTCACTGCTCGTCCAGCCAGTGGCGCCGCCCGAGCGACACCAGGCGCAGCTGCCTGCGCGCACTGGCCGCCACCCGCTCCTCGGTGCCGGGCGCCGCCTCCAGGAGCGCGGACGCGGTCATCACCATGTGGTCGACGTACATCCTGGCCAGCATCAGGAGATCGTCCTCGTCCCAGCCCGCCGACTCCGGCTCCTGGGCGAACTGGTCTTTCACCTCCTGCGCGAACAGGCCGAGTTGATCGCCTATCGCGGACCGCACGGCCTGTACGCCGCCGTGCTGCTCGCGGGCGATGAAGCGGACGTGGGCGGGGTGCGTCCGTACATAGGCGACGATCAACTCGACCGTGGCCGCGATGCGTTCCTCGCCGTCGCCGGTCTCCGCGAGGAGGGCGGCGAGCGTGGTGTGCAGGCTGCTCAGCGCCGCCTCGACCAGGGTCACGCCCAGGTCGGCCATGTCGCGGAAGTGCCGGTAGAAGGCGGTGGGGGCCACGCCCACGGCGCGGGTGACCTCGCGCAGGCCCAGGCTGTTCAGGCTCTGCTCCTCGAGCAGCTGGAGGGCCGCGTCGAGAAGTGCCTGCCGGGTTTTCTGCTTCTGTGCCTGCCGGACGCCGAGAGTGTGACTCATGCCATGCAGTTAACAACTGTTCTCCGAGATTGAAAAGCCGGAGAGGCGGTACTCTCTAAGTCAGTGAACAGGTGTTACCACAAGCGTTCACCGAAACCCTCACACGAGAGGTGTCCCATGCTGTTTCTCGTCGCCGCACTTCTGCTGCTCGGTGTCGCCCTGGGCTCCGTGGCCCACGCGCCGATCTCCGTCTCCCTCGTCGCCGCCGCCGTCATCGGCGTCTGGCTCGTGGTGTTCACGATCCGCGAGCGGCACGGGCGCCGTCACTCCTGAGCCTGAGCGCGCCACCGTCCTTCCGTGATCGATCCGTACGGCCTCTGAAAGGAGTCGCACCATGGGACTCAGCACCCTCGCCCCGAAGTCCAGGACCACCACTTCCTCCACCGCCTCTGCCGGCGCGTCTTCCAGCGCTTCTTCCGCCGCCCCCGTCCCCACCGGCCGGCGTGACACCGACGGCATGGCCGTCGCCTCGTTCGTCCTCGGCCTGCTCGGGCTGCTCGTCCTGAACCTCTTCCTCGGCCCGATCGCGATCGTCCTCGCGGGCATCGCGCTCCTGCGCGGGACCGGCCGGAAGGGTCGCGCGATGCTCGGCCTCGGGCTCGGTGTGGCCGATCTCGTCGTCCTCGCCGTACTGATGTCCATGGACAACACCGTGTCGTGGGGTCTCGCGGGCTGACACCGCTTGGACGCGGGGCCCGCCGAGGCTCGTAGAATCGTGTCCACCATGGCCTACCTCGACCACGCAGCGACCACTCCGATGCTCCCGGAGGCGATCGCGGCGATGACCGCCCAGCTCGCCGTCACCGGCAACGCCTCCTCACTGCACGCCGCGGGACGCAGGGCGCGACGCACCGTCGAGGAGGCCCGCGAGACGCTCGCCGAGTCGCTCGGCGCGCGCCCCAGCGAGACCGTCTTCACCGCGGGCGGCACGGAGGCCGACAACCTCGCCGTGAAGGGCTTGTACTGGGCGCGGCGCGACGCCGACCCCGTGCGGACCAGAGTCCTCTCCAGCCCCGTCGAGCACCACGCCGTCCTCGACGCCGTGCACTGGCTCGGCGAGCACGAAGGCGCCACCGTCGAGTACCTCCCCGTCGACTCCTACGGCCGCGTGCACCCCGAAGCGCTGCGCGAGGCGATCGAGCGCAACCCCGACGACGTCGCCCTCGCCACCGTCATGTGGGCCAACAACGAGATCGGCACCCTCCAGCCGATCCGTGAACTGGCCGACGTCGCGGGGGAGTTCGACATCCCGCTGCACGCCGACGCGGTGCAGGCCTTCGGTCAGGTGCCCGTCGACTTCGGCGCTTCCGGGCTCGCCGCGATGACCTTGTCCGGCCACAAGATCGGCGGTCCGTACGGCATCGGGGCGCTGCTCCTGGGCCGTGAGTACAGCCCCGTGCCCGTCCTGCACGGCGGCGGGCAGGAGCGTCATGTGCGCTCCGGGACGCTCGACGTGCCCGCGATCGCCGCGTTCGCCGTGGCGGGGAAGCATGCCGCCGGGCAGCGCGAGTGGTTCGCCCGTGAGATCGGGGCGCTGCGGGACGATCTGGTCTCCGCCGTGCGCGAGGCGGTTCCCGGCGCGATCCTGGGGGGAGACCCGGTCGACCGGTTGCCCGCGAACGCCCACTTCACCTTCCCGGGGTGCGAGGGGGACTCCCTTCTGCTGCTGCTCGACGCCCAGGGCATCGAGTGCTCCACCGGTTCGGCCTGTACGGCGGGCGTGGCCCAGCCGAGCCACGTCCTGCTCGCCACCGGGACCGACCCTGACCTGGCCCGCGGCACCCTGCGCTTCTCCTTCGGGCACACCTCGACCAAGGCGGACGTGGCGGCGGTGGCGCAGGCGATCGGCCCGGCGGTGGAACGGGCGCGGTCGGCGGGGCTGAGCTGAGCCGGGCCCCACGTTGGTCCCGGTTTGCTCCGGTAAGTGACGTAGGTAACGCCGGACTGGGTTGATCGCGACCGGAGTTGGTGCCGGTTTCGGCCGCTATCGGGCGGACAGGCGCGGCAGCGGGTCACGAGGCCCACAGCCCGCCGATCTATGCTTGCCGCTCGCGAGTCCGCTCCGCGCGTTCGGGGCTGCACGACAACCCCCTCATGGAGTTCACATTGAAGGCGAACCTCCGCTCTCGCATCGCCGCGCGGCTCGGGCGCATATATCTCTCCAGGATCCAGAAGAACGGGATCAGCGCCTCCGCCATCTCGCGGCTTCCCGAGCCCCTGCTCGCGCCGATGCGCCGCGACGGGCTCGACCCCGTGGCCCGGCTCACCGAGCACCAGGCGGAGCAGCCGATCTCCAAGGTGCCGCTGCCGTTCGGCATGGACGCCTGGGTGGTCACCGGCTACGACGAGGTGAAGGCCGTCCTCGGCGCCACCGGAGGCTTCAGCAACGACTTCACGAACCTCGCGGGCAACGCCGGAGTGGTCGAGGACCACAACCCCGGTGGCCTCGGCTTCAGCGACCCCCCGGTCCACACGCATCTGCGCCGCATCCTCACGCCCGAGTTCACGATGCGCAGGCTGCGCCGCCTCACGCCCCGCATCGAGGCCATCGTCGAGGACCGGCTCGACGCGATGGAGGCCACCGAAGGGCCCGTCGACCTCGTCCAGGCCTTCGCGCTCCCCATACCCTCGCTGACGATCTGCGAGCTCCTCGGCGTGCCGTACGAGGACCGCCACGACTTCCAGCAGCTGGCCATGGAGCGCTTCGACCTCTTCGCCGGAGCCACCGCTCCCTTCGGGGCCATATCCGCCTCGCTCTCCTACTTCCGGGACGTCGTCAAGAAGCAGCGCGAGAACCCGGGCGACGGACTGCTCGGCATGATCGTGAAGGAACACGGTGACACCGTCGACGACGAGGAGCTCGCCGGTCTCGCCGACGGCATCCTCACCGGCGGCTTCGAGACGACCGCGAGCATGGTGGCCCTCGGCTCCCTGCTGCTCCTCCAGGACCCCGAGACCGCCGCGCGGCTGCGCGAGGACGACGCGGCGGCCGCCCTCTTCGTCGAGGAAGCCCTGCGCTACCTCACCGTCGTGCAGGTGGCCTTCCCGCGGTTCGCCCGCGAGGACATCGAGATAGCCGGGGTGCTCATCCCCAAGGGCGACCTGGTCCTCTGCTCCCTGAGCGGCGGCAACCGCGACGCCAAGTACACCCCCGACGGCGGCGGCTTCGACCCCCACCGCAAGGCCTCGGGCCACCTCGCCTTCGGCTACGGCATCCACCGCTGCATCGGCGCCGAACTGGCCCGCATGGAGCTGCGCGCCGCCTATCCCGCCCTCGTGAAGCGCTTCCCCGACATGCGGCTCGCGGTCGCCCCCGAGGAGCTCGCCTTCCGCAAGCTGTCCATCGTGTACGGGGTGGAGTCGCTGCCGGTGCATCTGCGCTAGCGGCGGCGGGGCTCAGCGGAGGGCGGCGCGGGCCTTGCGCACCAGCCGTATGTACCGGTCCCAGTCCCAGTGCGGCCCGGGATCGGTGTGATCCGTGCCCGGCACCTCCACGTGCCCGATGATGTGCTTGCGGTCCACCGGGATGTCGTACCGCTCACATATGCCCGCGGTGAGCCGCGCCGACGACTTGTACATGGCATCGGTGAACGAGGACTTCTGGTCCACGAAGCCCTCGTGCTCGATGCCGATGCTCCGCTCGTTGTAGCTCTTGTTCCCCGCGTGGAACGCCACGTCGAGCTCGCGGATCATCTGGGCGACGTGCCCGTCCTTGCGCACCACGTAGTGCGCCGCCGCGCCGTGCGCGGGGTCCTTGAACACCCGCAGCGCCGTCGCGTACCCGCCCTGCACGACGTGGATGACGACCATGTCGATCCCGTAGTCGTCGGGGCGGTCGGCGCGGCGCCAGTTGTAGTCCGACGCGGCGACCCACTGCGCGCCCCGGGCGTCGACCTCGCCCTCCTTGCGCTTCTTGACGACGCCGGGCAGCCGCCACCACAGGCGGCCCAGCTGGTCGGAGGCGAGCGCGGCCGTGCCGACGGCCGCCGCCGCGCCGCCGACCAGGAGAGTCCGCCGGTTGACGCCTCGGCGCCCCCGATCCTGCCCCGCCGTCGTGTCCTGTTCTTCCCCCATGTGATCGTCAACGCTTACTCACGGGCGGCTGGTTCCCGCGGGCCCGTACCCTGTTAGAGCTATGACTGAGAACCGGACCCCGCAGCGCCCCCGCCCCCTTCGCGTCCTCGCCGCCATGTCGGGCGGCGTGGACTCCGCCGTCGCCGCCGCGCGCGCCGCCGCAGCAGGGCACGACGTGACCGGAGTGCACCTGGCACTCTCGGCGAACCCGCAATCGTTCCGCACGGGCGCGCGAGGCTGTTGCACCATCGAGGACTCCCGCGACGCGCGCCGCGCCGCGGACGTCATCGGCATCCCCTTCTACGTCTGGGACCTGGCCGAGCGCTTCCGCGAGGACGTGGTCGAGGACTTCATCGCCGAGTACGAGGCGGGGCGCACCCCGAACCCGTGCCTCCGCTGCAACGAGAAGATCAAGTTCGCGGCGCTCCTGGACAAGGCGCTCGCGCTGGGCTTCGACGCGGTCGTCACCGGTCACTACGCCACGGTCGTGGTGAACGACGACGGCACGCGTGAGCTGCACCGCGCCTCGGACATGGCCAAGGACCAGAGCTACGTCCTGGGGGTCCTGGACGACCGCCAGCTCGCCCACGCGATGTTCCCCCTCGGTGACACGCTCACCACCAAGGAGGAGATCCGCGCGGAGGCCGAGGAGCGCGGCCTGGCCGTCGCCAAGAAGCCCGACAGCCACGACATCTGCTTCATCGCGGACGGCGACACCCAGGGCTTCCTGGCGGACCGCCTCGGCAAGGCGGAGGGCGACATCGTCGACGCCGAGGGCAACAAGCTGGGCACCCACGAGGGCGCCTTCGGCTACACCATCGGCCAGCGCAAGGGCCTGCGGATCGGCACCCCGGCCCCCGACGGCAAGCCGCGCTACGTCCTGGACATCTCCCCGGTGAACAACACCGTGACGGTCGGCCCGGTGGCCGACCTCGACGTCTCGGGCCTGACGGCGATCAAGCCCCGCTGGTGCGGAGCGGCCCCCTCGGGCCCCGGCACGTACACCGCGCAGCTGCGGGCGCACGGCGGCGAGACGACGGTGCGCGCGGAGCTGGTCGACGGCTCGGAGCTGCGGGTCTCCTTCGACGAGCCCGTACGCGGCGTGGCCCCCGGCCAGGCGATCGTGCTCTACGACGGCACGCGCGTGGTCGGCTCGGCGACGATCGCGACGACGGAGAGGGCCACGGCGGCGGTCTAACCCCTCGCGCCCGGCCTCACACCGCTTCCACTTCGTAGAAGCAGAAGTGGTCCTTGATCTGCGCCACCCCGTCCTTGGGCTCCGGGTACGCCCACACCCCGTCCTTGCCGTTCTCGGCGCCGGGCAGCGACCAGTAGGACGCCGTTCCCTTGAACGGGCAGTACGTGGTCGTGTCCGAGGGGGTCAGGAGATCGGTGCGTACGTCCTGCGGGGGGAGGTAGTAGCGCACCGGGCAGCCCGTCTCGCGCAGGAGCAGCGGGCGGCTGCTCTCGGCCACGGTCTGCCCTTCGCGCACCACCCGTACGTGCTCCGTGCCCTGTTCGATGGTGATCTTGTGTCCTGCTGTCACCGTGGTCTCCTTCGGTCGGCGGTCGCGTTCCCACCAGTCTGGGCCGGATCGTACGGTGAGGCCATGAACATCTGTGTCTTCCTCTCCGCCGCCGACCTTCCCGAGCGCTACACCCGCCCCGCGCGCGAGTTCGCCGAGCTGCTCGGCAAGGGCGGTCACACGCTGGTGTGGGGCGGTTCGGAGAGCGGTCTGATGAAGGTCGTCGCCGATGGGGTGCACGCGGCGGGCGGGGGGCTCGTCGGGGTCTCCGTGGACTTCCTCGCCGCCAAGGCCAGGGAGGTCTCCGCGCCCGACGAGATGGTGATCGCGCGCGACCTCGCCGAGCGCAAGGCGCTGCTCCTGGAGAAGTCCGACGCGATCGTGATCATGGTGGGCGGGACGGGCACCCTGGACGAGGCCACCGAGATCCTCGAGCTGAAGAAGCACGGCAAGCACACCAAGCCGGTGGTCCTGCTCAACTCGGCGGGCTTCTACGACGGGTTGAAGGAGCAGTTCCAGCGCATGGACGACGAAGGATTCCTGCCGGTGCCGCTGACCGGTCTCGTCTTCTTCGCCGAGGAGCCGGTCGGCGCCCTCGCCTACCTGGAGGAGAGCATGGGCGCGCGCTGAGGCGTACCCGCCGGGGTGCGACGATGGGCGCATGGCAACACATGTGATCACCGGGGCCGGCTCCGGCATCGGCGCGGCCGTCGCGCGCCGTCTCCACGCACGCGGCGACGCCCTCGTACTGCACGCGCGGGACGCGGGCCGGGCGAAGGAACTGGCCGCGCAGTTCCCCGGGGCGGACACGCTCGTGGGCGACCTCTCCGACCCGGACAAGCTCTCCTGGGCGTTCGGCCACCAGTCGCTGCCCGACCGGGTGGACTCCCTGCTCCACATCGCGGGCGTCGTCGACCTGGGCCGCGTCGGTGACCTCACCCCGAAGTCCTGG
This sequence comes from Streptomyces sp. NPDC057302, assembly GCF_042667685.1. Taxonomy (NCBI): domain Bacteria; kingdom Bacillati; phylum Actinomycetota; class Actinomycetes; order Kitasatosporales; family Streptomycetaceae; genus Streptomyces; species Streptomyces sp. NPDC057302. Next base: position 68,347 of record NZ_JBHUZJ010000005.1, read on the forward strand.
CGCCACCAGCTCAACGTCAACCTCATCGCCCCCGCCGAGCTGACCCGCCACTTCCTGCCCCAATTGCGCGTGGCCCAGGGGCACGTGGTCTTCGTCAACTCGGGCGCCGGCCTGAGCGCGAGCCCCGAGTGGTCCGCCTACGCCGCCTCCAAGCACGGCCTCAAGGCCCTGGCCGACTCCCTGCGGGGCGAGGAGCACGCGAACGGCGTCCGCGTCACCTCCGTCTACCCGGGCCGCACGGCGAGCGCCATGCAGGCCAAGGTGCATCAGCAGGAGGGCAAGGAGTACGACCCCTCCCGCTTCATCGACCCGGAGTCGGTCGCCACGACGATCCTGATGGCCGTCGACCTGCCGCGCGACGCCGAGGTCAACGACCTGACGGTGCGGCCCGGACGGTGAGCGCGTTTCGTTGGGGCCCGGCCACCGGCATCGGGTCCATGCCGGGCGGCGACGCCCGGGAGACCGCCAAGACCGTCACCGGCAGCGTCGAGGAGTTCCCGTACCTGGCGGAGCTTCCCGCGCGCGGACCCGGCGCCGACATGATCGGCCGGACCGCCGGAATGCTGGTCGAGCTCTACGCGCGCGTGGAGCCCAGCGGCTGGCGGATCGGCGACCGGCCGGGACGCGACACGCGCCGCGCCAAGGCGTGGCTCGGCGAGGACCTGGACGCCCTGGAGGAGTTCACCCAGGGGTACGAAGGCCCCGTCAAGGTCCAGGCCGTCGGGCCCTGGACCCTCGCGGCAGCCCTGGAGCTGAGGAACGGCGAGTCCGTGCTGTCCGACCCCGGCGCCTGCCGTGACCTGGCCGGATCCCTCGCCGAAGGCCTGCGCGACCACCTCGCGGACGTACGCCGCCGGATCCCCGGCGCCCAGATCGTGCTCCAGCTCGACGAGCCCTCGCTCGTCGCCGTGCTGCGCGGGCACATCAAGACAGCCAGCGAGTACCGCACCCACCGCGCCGTGGACCGCCAGCTCGTGGAGAGCACCCTGCGGGACGTCCTGGGCGTCCACGACGGGCAGGGCGTCGTGCACTCGTGCGCGCCCGACGTGCCGTTCGCGCTCCTGCGCCGAGCGGGAGCGGACGCGATCTCCTTCGACTTCTCGCTGCTCACCGAGCGTGACGACGAGGCGATCGGCGAGGCGGTCGAGGGAGGCACGAAGCTCTTCGTCGGTGTCGTACCGGGCGTGGACGGCCCATTGTCAGACCCTGCCGGTAGCGTCATGGGTGTCAGGACGCTGTGGCGCAGGCTGGGGCTGAATCCGGGTTCTCTCGCGGAGTCGGTCGTGGTCACTCCGTCGTGCGGGCTCGCGGGGGCTTCCCCCGCGTACGCACGCGCGGTGCTCGCCCACTGCGTCCGGGCAGCGAGATCACTCGCGGACAACCCTGAGTAATTGGGTATGACGTAACGGGAGGACGAAACGGTGGCTGTCGAACAGCAAGGCTCTGTGCCCGCCGAGGCACGGGATCAGCACGCCCAGCTGGCCGAACAGATCGAGGAGCACCGCTTCCGGTACTACGTGAACGACCAACCGGTCGTCAGCGACGCCGAGTTCGACAAGCTCCTTCGCTCGCTCGAGGCCCTGGAAGACCAGTATTCCGAGCTGCGCACGCCCGACTCGCCCACCCAGAAGGTCTCCGGGGCGTACGAGACCGAGTTCACCTCGGTCCAGCACCGCGAGCGCATGCTCTCCCTGGACAACGCCTTCGACGACGAGGAGCTGGCCGCCTGGGCCGACCGCGTCGGCAAGGAGGTCGGCACCACCGACCACCACTTCCTGTGCGAGCTGAAGATCGACGGCCTCGCGGTGAACCTCACGTACGAGGACGGCAAGCTCACCCGCGCGGCCACTCGTGGCGACGGCCGCACCGGTGAGGACATCACTCCGAACGTCCGCACCATCGGCGACATCCCGGACCGGCTCAAGGGCGACAACATCCCCGCCCTCGTCGAGATCCGCGGCGAGGTCTTCTTCCCCATGGAGAAGTTCGAGGAGCTGAACGCCCGTCTGGTGGAGGCGGGCGACAAGCCCTTCGCCAACCCGCGCAACGCGGCGGCGGGTTCACTGCGCCAGAAGGACCCGCGCGTCACCGCCACGCGCCCGCTGCACATGGTGGTGCACGGCATCGGCGCCCGCGAGGGCTTCGACATCGACTGCCTGAGCCACGCCTATCAGCTGCTGCACGACTGGGGCCTGCCCACCGCCCAGCACAACAAGGTGGTCCAAGGGCTCGACGGCGTACGGGAGTTCATCACGTACTTCGGCGAGAACCGTCACTCCGTGGCGCACGAGATCGACGGCGTCGTCGTGAAGCTGGACGAGATCCCGCTCCAGGGCCGCCTCGGCTCGACCTCCCGGGCCCCGCGCTGGGCGATCGCCTGGAAGTACGCGCCCGAGGAGGTCAACACCAAGCTGGTCAACATCCGGGTGGGCGTCGGCCGCACCGGCCGCGTCACTCCGTACGCCCAGGTGGAGCCCGTGACCGTCGCGGGATCCGAGGTCGAGTTCGCCACCCTGCACAACCAGGACGTGGTGAAGAAGAAGGGCGTCTTCATCGGGGACACGGTCGTCCTGCGCAAGGCGGGCGACGTCATCCCGGAGATCCTCGGCCCCGTCGTCGACCTGCGCGACGGCACCGAGCGTGAGTTCGTGATGCCCTCCGAGTGCCCCGAGTGCGGGACGGCGCTGCGGGCGATGAAGGAGGCCGACATCGACCTCCGCTGCCCCAACGCCCAGTTGTGCCCCGCCCAGTTGCGCGAGCGCCTCTTCTACCTCGCGGGCCGCAAGAGCCTGGACATCGAGAACTTCGGGTATGTGGCGGCCGCCGCGCTCACCAAGCCCCTTGAGCCGTCCGAGCCGCCGATCCTGGACGAGGGCGACATCTTCGACCTCACCATCGAGCGCCTCCTGCCGATCAAGGCGTACGTACTGGATCAGGACAGCGGCCTGCCCAAGCGGGACCCGAATACCGGCGAGGAGAAGATCGCCACGGTCTTCGCCAACCAGCAGGGCGAGGCGAAGAAGAACGCCCTGTCCATGCTGGAGAACATCGCGGCGGCCAAGGAGCGCCCGCTCGCGCGCATCATCACGGGCCTCTCCATCCGCCACGTCGGCCCGGTCGCCGCGGAGGCGCTCGCCCGCGAGTTCCGGTCCGTCGAGCGCATCGAGCAGGCCACGGAGAAGGAGCTGGCCGCCGTAGAGGGCGTGGGCCCGACCATCGCCGCCTCCCTGAAGCAGTGGTTCGAGGAGGAGTGGCACCGGGAGATCCTGCGCAAGTGGCGCGCGGCCGGGGTCCGCATGGAGGAAGAAGGCGGGGGAGAGGACGAGGGGCCGCGACCGCTCGAAGGCCTCACCATCGTCGTGACAGGAACGCTCGAGAACCACACGAGGGATGGCGCAAAAGATGCGCTGCAGAGCCGGGGAGCAAAGGTCACCGGTTCCGTTTCCAAGAAGACGGCCTTCGTGGTCGTGGGCGACAATCCGGGGTCCAAGTACGACAAGGCGATGCAGCTGAAGGTTCCGGTTCTCAACGAGGAAGGCTTCGCCGTCCTGTTGGAACAGGGACCGGACGCGGCGACGGAATTCGCGCTTCCGACCGAGGAGTAGCGGTTGAAGGCCACCCGTTCAGCGCATACCAGAGGCATACGGGTGGCCGGGTCGCATTCGGGCAACCGTAGTGGACCGCTGCCCGTAGAAGCCTCCTGCGGCCTACTGTTGAGGTGTGCGCCTGCCGTGCTCCGGTGCGATTGGGGTACCCCCTGCTCACCGGGAGCAAGGGGAAGGAGTTTCAGACGCGGCTGACTGCTGGACCGAGCCCGCGTGGCGTGGGCACCGCCGGCTGTGAGAGGGACGGGAATGGAACCGACCGAGAGCGCCGCACCGGAATCCCGGCTGCGCGCGCGCCTGCGGCGCGGACCGTGCGCGTGGCTCAGCGAAGGCAGAGCGGCACGGGAGGCACGCGAAGCCGAGAGCGCGCGCCCAGCCGCCCCGAGCACGGCAGTTGAGCGCCGCGAACGCGCATGGAGCACCGTCGGCGGGTACGGCACGCAGGAACTGGGCGTGGGCGAGGCCTCGGGCGGCAGGGACGCGGGTCCCTGCTCCCTCACGACCGGGACCGAAGGCCGCCGCAGGCCGCTGTGGCGCGGCGCCGAGGCGCACGGCCCGGACGATGCCGCCGGCGAGCGCGACCCCTGGCCGGTGCTTCCGGTTGCCGTCGTGGCGGTCGCCGCCGTGGTGCTCGCCACGGGCTTCTTCTACGCGTTCACCGGACGCAGCACGCTGTTTCCCTCCGGCACGGTCGGCTGGTGCCTCGCCGTCCTGACGGGCCTCATCGTGGGCCACCTCGTCGCGCTCGGCCGTGACCGCTGGTGGGGCGGCACCGGATCGGGCGGCGCCCTCACCGTCGCCGTCCTCCTGCTGTACGGCTGGGTGCCCGCCGGGATGGTCAGCCTCACCGTCGTCGTCCTGGTCGGCATCGCGCGCCGCCACCGCTGGCGCCAGGGCGTCCTGCACGGCGCGGTCGACATCCTCGGCATCGGCACGGGCGCGCTCGCCATGGCCGCGTTCGGCACGGCGCCCTCGCCGCAGTCGCCCTGGCTGCCCGAGACCTGGGACCTGTACTCGGCCCCCGAAGTGGTGCTCGCCGCCCTCGCCTACCTCGTCGTCACCCGCGTCCTGCTCTGGTACGTGCACGCGCCGCGCACCGGCGCCCTCCCCACGGTCACCCGAACGGCCCTGGTCCGCCAGGGTCTCGTCGGCGTCGCGCTGCTCGGCATCGCCCCGCTGATCTGTGTGGTCGCGGCCTCGACGCCCATCCTCCTGCCGCTCTTCGCCATCCCCCTCGTCGCGCTCGACTCGACGCTGTGGATAGCGCGCGCCAGGGCCGAGGAGCAGCTGCGCGACCCGCTCACCGGCCTGCCCAACCGCCAGTGGCTCCTCGAACGGACCTGGACGGCACTGGACGACGCCGAGCGGATCGGGGCCCGGTCCGCCTTAATGCTGATCGACATGGACCGTTTTCGATCGGTGAACGACACCCTTGGACATCTCGCCGGTGACCGTCTGCTCCTGCAGATCGCCGACCGGCTGAGGCTCGCCCTGCCGCGCGGTGCGGAGGCCGCACGGCTGGGCGGTGACGAGTTCGCCGTCCTGCTGCCGATCGCCGACTCCACGACGTCCGCCACCCGCGTGGCACGGTCGCTGGTGGCCGCCCTCGGCTCACCCCTCGACCTCGACGGCCTCTCGCTGGTCCTGGAGGCCAGCGCCGGGCTCGCCGTCTTCCCCGACCACGCGATGGACGCGGAAGGCCTGCTGCGGCGGGCCGACGTCGCGATGTACCAGGCCAAGCGGGACCGCACGGGCGTCGAGGTGTACGAGTCCAAGCGCGACTCCAACACCCCCGACCGCCTGGGCCTGCTGGGCGATCTGCGCCGGGCGCTCGACGCGGGCGACGTCGAGCTCCACTACCAGCCGAAGGTCCAGTTCGACGGCCACGTCGCGGGCCTCGAGGCGCTGGTCCGGTGGGTGCATCCCGAGCGCGGCAAGGTGCCGCCGGACGAGTTCATCGCCATAGCCGAGTCCTCCGGCCTCATGCCGCACCTGACGGAGTACGTCCTGGAGACGGCGCTCGCCCAGGTGGCCAAGTGGCAGGCGATGGGCCTCACGGTCCCCGTCGCGGTGAACGTGTCGCCGCGTGACGTGCACACCCCCGGCTTCGCGGGTGCGGTCGCGGCGCGCCTCGCACGGCACGGGGTCCCGCCGGGGGCACTGCAGCTGGAGATAACGGAGCACGTGCTCCTGGAGGATCCGCAGCGGGCCGCCGACACCCTGGCGAGTCTGACCGGCCACGGGGTCAAGATGTCGCTCGACGACTTCGGCACGGGGTACTCCTCGCTCGTGCACCTGCGGCGGCTCCCGGTGAGCGAGCTGAAGATCGACCGGTCGTTCGTGGCGAGGCTGGCCATCGACAACGAGGACGCGGAGATCGTCCGCTGCACGGTCGACCTCGCCCACTCCCTGGGGCTTCTCGTCGTCGCGGAGGGCGTCGAGGACGACGAGACGTGGGAGCGGCTGCGCGACCTGGGGTGCGACGCCGTACAGGGATGGCTCGTCGCGGCGGCGATGCCGCCGGACGAGGCGACCGCCTGGCTGCGGGCGCGTGGGCCCCGCGGGTGGCGCAGGCCGGTCGATGTGGCCGCCGAGGAGGCGGCCGCCGCGGCGGAAGCCGACGCCGGGGCCGACATCGCGAAGTAGCGGCCCAGGCCCGCGGGGAGCGGGCCGGGCCCCCGCCGAGGCAATCCGTTTCACGTGCACGGGGTGCGGCCCCATAGGATTGGGCCACAAACCACACACTCACCCCCAGAGGATCGCCGCATGCCTGGCATTACGCGCGAGGAGGTCGCCCACCTCGCCCGCCTAGCACGTCTTGAGCTGAAGGACGAAGAGCTCGACCACTTCGCCGGACAGCTCGACGACATCATCGGCGCGGTCGCCCGCGTCTCCGAGGTCGCCGACCAAGACGTACCGCCGACCTCCCACCCGCTGCCGCTGACGAACGTCATGCGCGCGGACGAGGTCCGTCCGTCGCTCACCCCCGAGCAGGCGCTCTCCGGAGCCCCGGCACAAGAGCAGCAGCGTTTCAAGGTGCCGCAGATCCTGGGGGAGGACTAACCCACCATGACGGACAGCAAGATCGACATCATCAGGCTCACCGCCGCCGAGATCGCCTCCAAGATCGCCTCCGGCGAGCTCACGGCCGTCGAGGTCACCGAGGCCCACCTCGCCCGCATCGAGGCCGTCGACGAGAAGGTGCACGCCTTCCTGCACGTCGACCGTGAGGGCGCGCTCGCGCAGGCCCGCGCCGTCGACGCCAAGCGGGAGAAGGGCGAGAAGCTCGGCCCGCTGGCCGGCGTGCCCCTCGCGCTCAAGGACATCTTCACCACCGAGGGCATCCCGACCACGGTCGGCTCCAAGATCCTCGAGGGTTGGATCCCGCCGTACGACGCGACCGTCACGCGCAAGCTGAAGGAAGCCGACGTCGTCATCCTCGGCAAGACCAACATGGACGAGTTCGCCATGGGGTCCTCCACCGAGAACAGCGCGTACGGCCCCACCGGCAACCCGTGGGACCTCACCCGCATCCCCGGCGGCTCGGGCGGCGGCTCCAGCGCCGCGCTCGCCTCGTACGAGGCGCCCCTCGCCATCGGCACCGACACCGGCGGCTCCATCCGCCAGCCCGCGGCCGTCACCGGCACGGTCGGCGTCAAGCCCACCTACGGCGGCGTCTCCCGCTACGGCATGGTGGCGTTCTCGTCCTCCCTCGACCAGGGCGGCCCCTGCGCCCGCACGGTCCTGGACGCCGCGCTCCTGCACGAGGTCATCGGCGGCCACGACGAGCTCGACTCGACGTCCATCGACGCCCCGGTCCCCTCGGTCGTCGAGGCGGCCCGCAACGGCTCCGTACAGGGCATGCGCGTCGGCGTCGTCAAGCAGTTCGCGGGCGAGGGCTACCAGGCGGGTGTCGTCCAGCGCTTCCAGGAGTCGGTCGCCCTGCTCAAGGAGCTCGGTGCCGAGATCGTCGAGCTGGACTGCCCGTCCTTCGACCTGGCGCTCTCCGCGTACTACCTGATCGCGCCCTCCGAGTGCTCGTCGAACCTCGCGCGCTTCGACGCCATGCGTTACGGCCTGCGGGTCGGCGACGACGGCACGAAGTCCGCCGAGGACGTCACCGCGCTGACCCGCGAGGCCGGCTTCGGCGACGAGGTCAAGCGCCGCGTCATCCTGGGCACGTACGCGCTGAGCTCCGGCTACTACGACGCGTACTACGGAAGCGCCCAGAAGGTCCGCACCCTGATCACGAAGGACTTCGAGAAGGCCTTCGAGCAGGTCGACGTGATCGTCTCGCCCGCGACGCCCACCACCGCCTTCCCGATCGGCGAGCGCGCCGACGACCCGATGGCGATGTACCTCGCGGACGTGTGCACCATCCCGTCGAACATGGCGGGCAACGCCGCCATGTCGCTGCCCTGCGGCCTCGCGCCGGAGGACGGCCTGCCCGTCGGGCTGCAGATCATCGCCCCGGCCATGAAGGACGACCGCCTTTACAAGGTCGGCGCTGCCGTAGAGGCCGCCTTCGTGGAAAGGTGGGGTCACCCGCTGCTAGAGGAGGCACCGTCACTGTGAGTCCCATGACTGCCAAGGCCAAGGGCTTCAAGAAGTCCAAGCCCGGCGCGTACCTGTCGATCGCCTCGACCGCCTTCGGCGCGGTCTCCGTCGTCAAGCAGGCCCGCACGGCCCGCAAGGACAACGACACGCTCCGGCTCATCGACGCCGCTGTCTCCGCCGCCGCCATCGTCACCGGTCTTGCTCTGCTCTATCGCGAGCTGAAGAAGCTCGGCGACGACGACGTCCTGCTGGGTTGAGAGGGAAAGTTTCACCGTGACTGTCACGACTGACCTGGTGTCGTACGAGGATGCCCTCGCGACGTACGACCCCGTCATGGGCCTTGAGGTCCATGTCGAGCTGGGCACCAAGACGAAGATGTTCTGCGGCTGCTCCACCGAGCTCAAGCAGGACGCCAACAGCCAGACCTGCCCGACCTGTCTCGGACTGCCCGGCGCGCTGCCGGTGGTCAACGAGATCGGCGTCGAGTCCGCCATCAAGATCGGTCTCGCGCTGAACTGCGAGATCGCCGAGTGGTGCCGCTTCGCCCGGAAGAACTACTTCTATCCGGACATGCCGAAGAACTTCCAGACCTCTCAGTACGACGAGCCGATCGCCTTCAACGGCTATCTGGACGTCCAGCTGGAGGACGGCGAGGTCTTCCGCGTGGAGATCGAGCGCGCCCACATGGAGGAGGACACCGGCAAGTCCACGCACGTGGGCGGCGCGACGGGCCGTATCCACGGCGCTTCGCACTCGCTCCTGGACTACAACCGCGCCGGTATCCCGCTCATCGAGATCGTCACCAAGCCGATCGAGGGCGCGGGCGAGCGGGCTCCCGAGGTCGCCAAGGCGTACGTCGCCGAGCTGCGCGAGGTCATCAAGGCCCTGGACGTGTCCGAGGCCCGGATGGACAAGGGCCAGATGCGCTGCGACGTGAACCTCTCGCTGCGCCCGCACGGGCGCGAGGAGTTCGGTACGCGCTCGGAGACGAAGAACGTCAACTCGCTCCGTTCCGTGGAGCGTGCGGCGCGCTTCGAGATCCAGCGCCACGCGGCCGTCCTGAACGGCGGCGGCACGATCCTCCAGGAGACCCGTCACTTCCACGAGGAGGACGGCTCCACGACGTCGGGCCGCATCAAGGACAACGCCGAGGACTACCGGTACTTCCCGGAGCCCGACCTCGTCCCCGTCGCCCCGGCCCGTACGTGGGTCGAGGAGCTGCGTGCCGGTCTCCCCGAGATGCCGCGCGTGCGCCGCAACCGCCTCCGCGAGGAGTGGGGCGTCTCGGAGCACGACATGCAGTCGATGCTGAACGCGGGCGCCGTCGACCCGATCGTCGCCACCATCGAGGCGGGCGCCGACCCGGCTGCCGCGCGCAAGTGGTGGATGGGTGAACTGGCCCGCGGGGCCAACGAGTCGGGCAAGGCCCTCGACGAGCTCCCGGTCACGCCGGTGCAGGTCGCGCGGGTCGCCGAGCTCGTCGCCAAGGGTGACCTGAACGACAAGCTGGCCCGCCAGGTCTTCGTCGGCGTCCTGGCCGGCGAAGGCACGCCGGACGAGGTCGTCGAGAAGCGCGGCCTGAAGGTCGTCTCGGACGAGGGCGCCCTGACGACCGCCGTGGACGAGGCGATCGCGGGCAACCCCGCCATCGCCGACAAGATCCGCAGCGGCAAGGTCGCCGCGGCGGGCGCGCTGGTCGGCGCGGTCATGAAGGCCACCCGGGGCCAGGCCGACGCGGCCCGCGTCAAGGAACTGATCCTGGAGAAGCTGGGCGTGGAGGGCTAGCCGCCGCGCTGGCCTGGAGCAGTGTCCCGGCTGTAGCCGGGGTGCTTACCGAACCGCCCGCTCCGCGGCGGATTTTTCCCGCCCACCCACCTGATTGCCCCGAGTCGTCGGGCGGGTGGGCGGGGAAGAACCGCGTGCCGCGTGCCGCACCGCGCTCCGTCCCACGCTGGGCGCATCCGTCCCGTCGAGCCACCGCCCCACCCGGGCCACGGAGCGTCCCCCCTGAACACCGTCACCGCCGAGATCCTCTCCGTCGGTCTGCTGCTCGCCGTGCTCGCGTTCGCCGTCGCACGGCCCAAGAAGTGGCCGGAGGCCGCCGCCGCGTTGCCCGCCGCCGGGCTCGTCGTGGCGCTCGGGGCCGTCTCGCCGGACCACGCGCTCGCCGAGGTCCAGAGCCTGCTGCCCGTGGTCGGGTTCCTCGCCGCCGTGCTCGTGCTCGCTCAACTCTGCGCCGACGACGGGCTTTTCGCCGCCGCGGGGGATCTCGTCGCCCGGCTCTGCGGGGGCCGGACCAAGGCACTGCTCGGCGGGGTCTTCGGCGTGGCTGCCGCGATCACCGCCGTGCTGAGTCTGGACGCCACGGTCGTCCTGCTCACCCCGGTGGTCTTCGCCACCGCGGCCCGCGTCGGGGCACGGCCAAGGCCGCACGTCTACGCCACCGCCCACCTGGCCAACTCGGCGTCGCTCCTGCTGCCTGTCTCCAACCTCACCAACCTCCTCGCCCTCACCGCCAGCGGTCTCACCTTCACGCGGTTCGCGCTGCTCATGGCGGTGCCGTGGCTGGTCGCCATCGGGATCGAGTACGTGGCCTTCCGGCGGTACTTCGCCGCCGATCTGGCCGCGGGCGCCCTGGAGCCCAAGGAGACCGAGCCGACCCCCGTCCCGGTGTTCACGCTGGCCGTCCTCGGCCTCACGCTCGCCGGGTTCGTCGTGACCTCGTTCGCGGGCCTGGAGCCCCTGTGGGCCGCCCTCGCCGGGGCTGCGGTGCTCGCGGGCCGTGCGCTGCTGCGAAAGCGTACGACCGCCCCCAGACTCGTCCGCTCCGCGAGCCCGCTGTTCTGCCTGTTCGTGCTCGCGCTCGGCGTCGTCGTCAAGGCGGTCGTCGACAACGGCCTCGGCTCCGGCATCGAGTGGCTCCTGCCGGACGGCGCCTCGCTGCCCGCGCTGCTCGCCGTGGCGGCCGTCGCCGCCGTACTCGCCAACCTGATCAACAACCTGCCCGCGATCCTCGCGCTGCTTCCCGCCGTCGCGCCCGCGGGCCCCGGCCCCGTCCTCGCCGCGCTGATCGGCGTCAACATCGGCCCGAACCTGACCTACGTCGGCTCGCTCGCCACGCTCCTGTGGCGCCGCATCCTGCACGACCACGGCACGGACGCCGACCTGCGGACCTTCACCGTGCTCGGCGTCCTGACCGTTCCGGCCACGCTCGCGGCATCGACCGTGGCCCTCTGGGCAGGGCTGCTGATCGGCTCCTGAGCCGCGGCCGTGCACGCCCGGCCCATGCGTTCACTTCGACTTCGTCCCCAAGTCTTCACAGGGAAACCAGACTTCACTACCGTCCCGGCCGAGCGGGCCAATGGATCAGCGGAGAACCATTGACCGTCGACTGGAGGTCGTTACGTGTCCCAGGAGATATCGCGCAGGCGGCTGATGGCGGTCGGCGGTGGCGCACTCGGCGCCGCCGCCGTCGGATCGTTCCTGCCGCCTTCGTTGCAGCAGGCACTGGCACAGGACCGGCACAAACCGGGCAGCGGCGGGCTCGACTCGATCGAGCACGTCGTCATCCTCATGCAGGAGAACAGGTCCTTCGACCACTACTTCGGCGCCCTGCGCGGCGTACGCGGCTTCGGCGACCGCAACGCCATCCGGCTCCCGGGCGGCAGTTCCGTCTTCGAGCAGCCGGGCGTACTGCGCACCGTCATGCCCTTCCCCGTCCGCGAGGCAGCCGCGGCGCAGAAGAAGGACCTGCAGTACATCGGCGCCCTCGACCACTCCTGGAGCGGCGGCGCCAAGGCCTGGCACGACGGCTGGATGGACGGCTGGATCACCGCCAAGACCGCCGCCACGATGGCGTATTACACGCGCGCCGACATCCCCCTGCACTACGAACTCGCCGACACCTTCACCATCTGCGACGCCTACCACTCCTCCATCCACACCTCCACGAGCCCCAACCGCAACCACCTGTGGAGCGGCAAGACGGGCTACGAGGCCAACGGCAAGCGGGCCGTCGAGAACGACGCGTACGCCGAGGGCACCCACCCCGGGTACGGCTGGGGGACGTACCCCGAGCGCCTGGAGAAGGCGGGCGTGAGCTGGCAGACGTACACGGAGTGGGAGAACTTCACCGACAACCAGATCGAGTTCTTCACCACCTTCAAGGCCATCGCCCGCAAGGTCCTCGCCACGACCGGCCTGACCTACATGGAGGCCTTCTACGCCAAGGTCCGCGACGCCAAGGACGAAGCCGAGCGCGCGAAGCTGCTCGCCACCCTGGAGGAGGGTGTCGCCACCCTCACCAAGGCGGAGAAGTCCCTTTTCGAGCGCGCCCTGCGCCGCGTGCCCACCGGCAAGCTCGCGGAGGAGTTCGCCAAGGACGTCGCGGGCGGCAAGCTGGCCAAGGTCAGCTATCTGGTGCCGTCCGCCCTGGACTCCGAGCACCCCAGCGTCTCCTCGCCGGTCCACAGCGCCACCATCGTCTACAAGGTCCTGGACGCCCTCGCCTCGCACCCCGAGGTCTGGCGGCGCACCGCCGTCTTCATCAACTACGACGAGAACGACGGCTTCTTCGACCACGTCCCGCCGCCCGTGCCGGGCACCGACTCCGCCCACGACAAGGAAGAGCGCTGGGAGGGCAAGCCCACCGGCCTCGGCGCGCGCGTGCCCATGCTCGTCGTCTCGCCCTGGACCGTCGGCGGCTACGTCACCTCCGAAGTCTTCGACCACACCTCCGTCGTGCGCTTCCTGGAGAAGTGGACCGGCGTGAAGGAACCCAACATCAGCGCCTGGCGCCGCAAGGTCACCGGCGACCTCACCGGCGCCTTCGACTTCAAGCGAGGCCACCGGCAGCCCGAGGTCGAAAAGCCCGGTGCCATACCGGCGTTCAGTGGCCGCTGGTCCCCGCAGCCGCCCCTGGAGCAGTCCATGCCGGTCCAGGAGCCCGGCACCCGCCGCGCCCGCCCGCTGCCCTACCAGCCCGACGCGTACCTGAAGCCGGGCAAGGGCGGCGCCCTCTCGGTGCGGCTGCGCAACGGAGGCCGCTCCAGCGCGCACTTCGCGCTCTATCCGTACGCCGGTGAGTTCGCGGTCCCGCAGCACCAGGACGTCGTGCGCGAGGGCTCCTGGACGCTCCCGGCCGCCAAGGAGGCGTACGCCTTCACGATCACGGGTCCAGGCGGCTTCCGGCGCGAGTTCGCGGGCGCCAGGGACGGCAGCGCGCAGCTCGCCTCCGCGATCACCCGCCGCGAGATCCACGTGACACTGGCCAATCGCGGACGGAGGGAGCTCGTCTTCACGGTCAAGCCGATCGGGTACGTGGACGCCGACGACGTCAGGAAGCGTACGAGGGTCGTCCGCGTGAAGGCGGGCAGCAGCCGCACGGTCGCCTGGCACACGGACGACGAGCACGGCTGGTACGACGTTCAGGTGACGGCGGCGGGGGAGCCTGCTTTCCGTCGTCGCCTGATGGGGCACATAGAGAACGGACGCGCGAGCGTATCGGGCTGACGCACCGGTTCAGAGGGGGTGCGAGGTCCCGGTGGGGCCTCGCACAGCCTTTGTGCCCTTGTGAGGAAGCCCACGAACCGGACCAACGATCTCCAGCTCCTGCCAAAGTACCTCTGGCGCTTATGTCATCGCTTCAGCGTTCTTTGCGGGCCGTACAGGTCATTCAAGACTGTTCCCGATAAAGATCCACGAACCACATCAGGGAGCCGGTCTGTGGCAGCACTCGCACGGTGGTGTGTGACCCACCGTCTCCTGGTGATTCTGCTCTGGCTGGCCGCCCTCGGCGGCGCCGCTAGCGCCGCGGCCCTCACCGGATCCGCGTACTCGAACGACTACGAAGTGCCCGGCACCGAGTCCGGCCGCGCGACCCAGCTCCTGAACGAGGGCTTCGAAGGACTCGGCGGCGACAGCGACACCGTCGTCTGGCGGACCGAAGCGGGCACGACGGTGCGCGCCGCCGACGTCGAGCAGACGATGACCGGCGCCCTCGACAGAATCGAGGCGATGCCCGCGGTCGCCTCCGTCAGCAGTCCCTACGGGGAGCGCGGGTCCGCCCAGATCAGCGACGACGCCCGCATCGCGTACGCGACCGTCACCTTCCACGAGCAGGCCGACGCCATCGACAAGGCGGACGCACAGGCCCTCGTGGACACCGCGAAGGCCGCCGATTCGGACAGCCTGGACGTCGAGCTCGGCGGCAGCGCCGTCGGCCTCACCGAGTCCAAGAGCGCGCAGACCGCCGAGATCGTCGGGGTCGCCGTCGCCGCCGTCGTGCTCTTCCTCGCCTTCGGCTCGCTCGCCGCCTCCGCACTGCCCATCGCCACGGCCCTCGTGTCGGTCGGCACGGCGTACGCGGGCATCGTGCTCCTCGGTCACGTCATGACCGTGGCGGACTTCGCGCCGATGCTGGGCACCCTGATCGGGCTCGGCGTCGGCATCGACTACGCCCTGTTCATCGTGACCAGACACCGCAAGGGCCTCAAGCAGGGCCTGCCGGTGACCGTCGCCGCGGAACGCGCGGTCGCCACCACCGGACGCGCGGTCGTCTTCGCCGGCGCCACCGTGTGCATCGCCCTGCTCGGCATGCTTGTCCTGCGGCTCAACTTCCTGGGCGGCGTCGCGATCGCGGGCTCGCTGACCGTGCTCCTGACGGTCGCCGCCTCGGTGACGCTGCTGCCCGCCCTCCTGTCCTGGATCGGACCGCGCGCGCTCAGCCGCCGCGAACGGCGCGGCCTCGCCGAGCACGGGCCCGCCCCCGAGGTGCCCACCGGTCTGGCCGCCCGCTGGTCCGCCTTCGTCGAGCGGCACCCCAAGCTGCTCGGCGGTGTCGCCGTCGCCGTGATGGCGCTCCTTGCCCTGCCCACGTTCTCCCTGCACCTGGGCACGTCCGACCAGGGCAACAACCCGGCGTCGTCCACCACACGCCAGGCCTACGACCTGCTTGCGGACGGCTTCGGGCCCGGCGTGAACGGACCGCTCACCCTCGTCACGGACGTCGAAGGCGCGGGCGACCGGCTCGCCCTCGCCAACCTGGGGCCCGCGCTCGAAGCGACCAAGGGCGTGGCCTCCGTCGGCCCCGTCACGTACGACGCCGACGGCACCGCCGCCTACGTCACCGTCGTACCGGACTCGTCCCCCCAGTCCCAGCGGACCAGCGAACTCGTCGACCGGCTGCGCGACGACGTGCTCCCCAGGGCCGAGGCCGACACCTCCCTGGACCTCCAGGTCGGCGGAGTCACCGCGAGCTACGACGACTTCGCGGAGATCATCGTCGGCAAACTGCCGCTCTTCGTGGGCGTGGTCATCGGCCTCGGCTGCGTCCTGCTCCTTCTCGCCTTCCGGTCCATCGGCATCCCGCTGAAGGCCGCCGCGATGAACGTGGCGGCGGTGGCATCCGCCTTCGGGGTCGTCGTCGCGATCTTCCAGTGGGGCTGGGGGAGCGAGCTGCTCGGCCTCGGTTCGGCCGGACCGATCGAGCCCTTCCTGCCCGTGATCATGGTGTCCGTCCTCTTCGGGCTCTCCATGGACTACCAGGTCTTCCTGGTCAGCCGGATGTACGAGGAGTGGCTGGAGACCGGCGACAACCGGCGGGCCGTCCGCGTCGGCCTCGCCGAGACGAGCCGCGTGATCAACTCCGCGGCCGTGATCATGATTTCGGTCTTCCTCGCCTTCGTCCTGAGCGGCGACCGGGTCATCGCGATGTTCGGCATCGGCCTCGCGGCGGCGGTCGCGCTCGACGCGTTCGTCCTGCGTACGTTGCTGGTGCCCGCCCTGATGCACATGCTGGGCGGCGCCAACTGGTGGCTGCCGCGCCGCGTCGACCGCTGGCTGCCGCGCATCAGCATCGAGCCGCCGGAATGTCGTTCGAATCCCGCCGTCGTGGGTGCGAGGATCCCCGTGATGCAGGACGGAACACACGACGGACCCAAGGAGCGGGATGTTCGCGATATCGCTGGGCGAGGGCGCTGAGCTGAGGCCCATCGAGCCGTGGCAGGCGCAGGAGTTCCTCACGCACGTCGACCGGGCGCGGGAGTACGCGGGCCCGTGGGTGCCCCTGACCGCGCTGACGACGGACCTCGAATCGGCCCGGGAGAGGCTCCAGTCGTTCGCCGACCGGCAGGCGGCGGACACCGGGCGGCTGTACGGCATCTGGCTGGACGGCACGCTCGTCGGCGGAGTGCTCTTCCGGATCTTCGACACGGCCAACGAGAGCTGCGAGGTCGGCGTCTGGCTCGAACCCTCGGCCGCCGGGCGCGGACTGATCACCAAGGCGAGCCGGGTCGTCATCGACTGGGCGGTCGACACGCGCGGCATGCACCGCGTGGAATGGCTGGCCTCCTCGGCGAACGACCGCAGTATCGCGGTGGCCGAGCGGCTCGGAATGACCAGGGACGGAGTGCTGCGGGAGAGCTTCGTCTGGCAGGGCGTGCGGCACGACATGGAGGTGTGGTCGGTGCTCGCGCCCCAGTGGCGAAAGACGCGGGACGCGGACCGCGCGGAGGGCTCGGCGGCTCGTTAAGAAAGCTCTCAGACTCCGTCCGTACGGTGCGGAGCATGGGAACTAAGACACAGGACGAGATCGCGGCCGAGGCGGCCGCAAAGCCCGCCGAGCCGGAGGCCGCGGACACCAAGGACGCGACCAAGGCCGACGTGACCAAGGCGGACGCCGTCAAGGTCGACAAGACCGCGACGACCGATGACGCCGCCGAGGTCGATGACGTCGACGACGACGCCGACATCGATGACCTCGTCGTGGTCGAAGAGGTCGCTCCGGCCAGGTCCGCCGGCGTCTTCCAGGGCGCCGCGGCCGTCGTCTCCGCCGCTCTCGGTGTGATCGGCCTGTCCGGCGGCTGGCTCGGCACGGTCGCCGCGGCACGCTCGAACATCGTCGGGCAGCTCGAGACCAAGCAGTCGGCGAGCGTCGCCGACCAGATCCAGGCCCTGTACGGCGACTCCTGGCAGGTCACGGCGCTGATCGCCGGAGCCTTCGCGGTCGCCGCGCTGGTCGTCGGGATCGTCGTCCTGGTGCGGCCCGCGTTCGGCTCGCCCGACCAGGTGCAGGCCCCGTGGATCAAGTCGGTGGCCTGGGCGGGTGTCGCCCTGGGCGTCATCGGCCTGCTGCTCGCCATCGCCAAGTACTCGGACCTGATCTACGGACTGCCGTCGACGAGCTGATGGCAGCGGAGCGGTGCCTCAGGGCGCCTTAGGACGCGCAGAGCGTCCTAAGGCGCCCTCTCGCTCTCCTAAGGCCCCCCACCCCCTCAAGATGCGGCACTCTCCCGATGTGCCGAACCCCCCTGGCAGACGAAAGTAAAGGCATCGCAGGACGCGGACCGCGAACTGCGAAACAGCCGGAAACCGAAGTCAGAAGCCAGGGAGTTCTCATGTTCGAGTACGAAATGCACCAGCTGCGCGCCGCCGACCTCACCCGCGAGGCCGACCACCGCCGCCTCCTGCGCGAGGCCCGTGCGGCCAAGGCGGCCCGCGCCGAGCGCCGCTCGCCCCGCCACGACACCGAGGGGCGGGTGAGTACGACCCTGCGGAAGGTCCGCTTCACACGGGCCGCGTGATGATCGCGGGGACACCCTCAGGAGCGTCCGCCGCGGCGGCCTCCGGAGCCCCTGCCGGACCGCGCAAGATATCCGCTGCCACGACGCCCGCACCCTGTGCGATGCTCACCGCTGTGGAGACCAGGTCCGTAAGCCCCGTGTTCGTCGGCCGCGCCGATGAGCTGGGCGTTCTGAACGACGCGCTCGCCCGTGCCAAGGGGACGACCCCCGGCACGGGCGAGCCGCAGGCATTGCTGCTCGGCGGTGAGGCGGGCGTCGGCAAGACCCGCCTCATCGAGGAGTTCACCGCGGCGGCCCGTGCCGAAGGCGCCGTCGTCGCGCTCGGCGGCTGCGTCGAGATCGGCGCGGACGGCCTCCCCTTCGCCCCCTTCTCCAGCGCCCTGCGCTCCCTGCGCCGCCAGCTCCCGGCCGAGGTGGACGCCGCTGCCGCCGACCAGGAGGGCGAGCTCGCCCGGCTCCTGCCCGAACTGGGCGAGGCCCCGCAGCGCCGCCGGGGCACCGACGCCCAGCACGACGAAGAAGGCATGGCACGCCTCTTCGAGCTGACGGCCCGCCTCCTGGAGCGGCTCGCCACCGACCGCCCGGTGGTCATCGCCCTGGAGGACCTGCACTGGGCCGACGCCTCGACCAGGCACCTCCTCGCCTACCTCTTCCGCACGCTGCGCAGCGGCAGCCTCGTCGTCATCGCCACCTACCGCGCCGACGACATCCACCGCCGCCACCCGCTGCGCCCGCTCCTGGCCGAACTGGACCGGCTGCGCACGGTGCGGCGCATCGAGCTCGCCCGCTTCAGCAAGGTCGAGGTCGCCCGGCAGATGGCGGGCATCCTCAGCGCCGAGCCCGCGCAGACCCTGGTGGACGACATCTTCGACCGCTCGGACGGCAACGCCTTCTTCGTCGAGGAACTCGCCGTCGCCACGCACGGCGGCAGCTGCGCGAGCCTCACCGACTCCCTGCGCGATCTCCTTCTCGTACGCGTCGAGGAACTGCCCGAGGACACCCAGCGGGTGGCCAGGATCGTCGCCGAGGGCGGCTCGACCGTCGAGTACCCGCTGCTCGCCGCGGTCGCCGGGCTCGCGGAGGACGACCTGATCGAGGCGCTGCGGGCCGCCGTCGGCGCCAACATCCTGCTGCCGTCGCCCGACGGCGACGGCTACCGCTTCCGGCACTCCCTGGTGCGCGAGGCCGTCGGCGACGATCTGCTGCCCGGTGAGCGCTCCCGGATCAGCCGCCGATTCGCCACCGCCCTCGAAGCCGACCCCTCACTCGTCGCAGCCGACCAGCGCGCCACCCGCCTCGCCAGCTACTGGTACCACGCGCACGACGCGGCGAAGGCCCTGCCCGCCGTCCTGTGGGCCTCCGTCGAAGCCCGCCGCCGCTACGCCTACTCCGAGCAACTGCGCCTCCTCGAACGCGCGATGGAGCTGTGGGACGACGCTCCCGAGGACATCCGCCTCGGGCTGCGCCCCGTCGACCACGCCGAGGTCTATCCGCCCTGCGGCTGCGACCCCGAGACCACCCCCCTGCGCTACCTCGACCTCATGGCGGAGGCCGCCGTCGCCGGACGCCTCTGCGGGGAACGGGAACGCGCCCTGAAGATCACCAAGCGCGCCCTGCGGCTCCTGGAGGACGAGCAGGACCCCGTGCGCGCCGCCTGGTTCTGGATCCAGCGCTCCCGGCTCACCTCGACGCTCGGCCGCGGCGACGGCTGGGCGGAGATCGCCACCGCGCAGGAACTGGTCCGCGGCCTCCCGCCGTCCGAGGTGCACGCCGAGGTGCTCACCAACGTCGCCTCCTGGGGCATGCTGCACAACCCGGGCGAGGAAACCCTGGCGGCGGCCCAACGGGCCGTCGAGTACGCCCGGATGGTCAAGGCCGAGGAGACCGAACTCAACGCGCGGCTCATCCTCGGCGGCCTCCTGGTCGACGCGGGCGACGTCGAGCAGGGGTTCGCGGAGATGTACGCGGTCAGGGACCGGTGCGTCGCGCCGCCCGGCCTGGTCTCCCGCATCCCGCACATCCACGTCAATCTGCCGTCCGTCCTGGAAGGCGTGGGCCGCTCCCTGGAATCCCTGGAGGTCGGCGACCAGGGCCTCGCGCTCTGCCGGAAGTACGGCCTCACGGACACCGAGAGCTGGGTCCAGGTCAACAAGGCGGAGACCCTCGACTCGCTCGGCCGCTGGGACGAGGCGGTCGCCGCGTCGGAGGCGGCCCGCCGCGGCGCGCTCAGCGTCAAACCGCGGGGCGGCGCGGCCCTGCGGCTCGCCTGCATAGCCGTCGGCCGCGGCGACATCACCGAAGCCGCCGCCCAACTGGCCCTGGCCCGCGGCCACTACGGCGCGCACCACGCCCTCATGCCGCAGTACTCCCTCCCCATGGTCACCGCCGCCCTCGGCATCGCGGCGGGCGACCCCGACCGCGCGGCCGGTGTCGCCGCGGCGCGCGCCGAACTCGAACAGGCCCTGGCCAAGGGCTTCCCGCCCGGCACCCAGCGCTACACCTGGCCCCTGCTGCTCGCCGCCGCCACCTCGGAGGCCGATACGCGCGGCCTGCCCGCCGCCGAGCCGGGGCGGACCGAAGCCATCGACACCATTCGGCGGGCCGCCAGGAATCTCCCCTCGCCCGTGCCGGTCTGGGCCGCCCACGAGCAGTGGGTACGCGCCGAACTCCTGCGCGCCGAGGACCGCGACACCCCCGCCGACTGGTCCGCCACGGTCACCGCGTTCGAACCCCTCGACCGCCCCTACGACCTCGCCCGCACCCGCCTGCGCCTGGCCGAGTCCCTCCTCGCCTCCGCGACCTCCGCCGGGGCGAGCACCGAGGCGGACCGCGAGCGAGCCGCCGTACTGCTGCGCCAGGCCCGCGAGGTCGCCGAGCGCCTGGGGGCCCGGCCGCTCGCCGAGTCCGTCTCGGGGCTCGCCCAGCGGGCCCGCCTCACCCTGAACGGCCACGATCACGGCCACGGAACCGCTGTCGGCCACCTCACCCCGGTCGACCCCGCCGAGGCGCTCGGCCTGACCAGCCGGGAGCGGGACGTGCTCCGCCGCGTCGCTGCCGGCCTCAGCAACCGCCAGATCGCCGAGGAGCTCTTCATCTCCCCGAAGACGGCGAGCGTCCACGTCTCCAACATCCTCGCCAAGCTGGGCGTCGCGGGCCGTGGCGAGGCTGCGGCCCTGGCCCACCGCCTGCGCCTGTTCCCCGCGGAACGGGCACAATCCGCTGGCTGACCTGCGCTTTCCCGGCCCCGATGGGTTCCGGGGCGGCTCGCTTACGCTGGTAGGAGGAACCCGGCCGCCAGGAGGCGCAGTGTTCAACCCGATCGAGCTTTTCCAGCCCGGCCGCAAGCACACGGACGACGAGCAGAAGCGGCTGGAGCTGAGCCGGACCGACGTGGCCGACGGTGACCCGGGCCGCGGCCCGATAGACCTGACCTCCGGCAAGGTGGTGGTGAGGGTGCCGCAGCAGGCGGATCCGGATCCAGGGCCGGACTCCGCGGTGGACGCTGCTACCGACGCCGAGGCTGAGCCGGACCCCGAGCCCGAGCCCGACCCCTCGCCCTCGCTCGAGAAGTAGCCCTCTGGCCCTACTTCACCGTCACCTCCAGGATCTTGTCGTCCCCCTTCTCCGGGGTGCCCCGGGAATCCGTCTCGTTCGTCACCAGCCACAGCTTGTCGCCGCCCGCCGCGACCACCGTGCGCAAGCGGCCGTGCTCGCCCTCCAGGAAAGACTGGGGCTCCACGGTGCCCTCCACGCCGCGGACCGGAATGCGCCACAGCCGCTCACCGCGCAGGCCCGCCATCCAGACCGAGCCCTCCGCATAGGCGATACCGCTGGGAGAGGCCTCAGAGGTCTTCCACTGGGCCACCGGGTCGTGGAAGCCGTCCTCGTCGCCCTTGCCCTCCACCTCCGGCCAGCCGTAGTTGTCGCCGGCCTTGATCTCGTTCAGTTCGTCCCAGGTGTCCTGGCCGAACTCCGCCGCCCAGAGCCGCTTCTCCTCGTCCCAGGCAAGGCCCTGCACATTGCGGTGGCCGAGCGAATAGACGGGGGAGTCGTCGAAGGGGTTGCCGGGGGCCGGGTCGCCGTCCGCGGTCAGCCGCAGGATCTTGCCGCCGAGCGACTTCTTGTCCTGGGCCAGGCCCGTGTCGCCCGTCTCGCCCGTGCCCGCGTACAGCATCTTGTCCGGGCCGAAGGCGATCCGGCCGCCGTTGTGGACGACGCCCTTGGGGATGCCCTTGAAGACCGTGTCGGGCGCGCCGAGCTGCTGGCCGGAGGGCTTCTTCTCGTCGTACAGCAACCGGGCGATGCGGTTGTCCGACTCGGTGGTGAAGTACGCGTAGATCATGTGGTCCGACGCGTACGAAGGAGAGAGCGCCAAGCCCATCAGGCCGCCCTCGCCCGCGGGGGAGACGCCGGGGACCGAGCCGAGGTCGGTCTTCTTGCCCGTCTCCCCGTCGACACGGGTGATGGTCCCCTCGTCGCGGGAGGACACCAGCAGATCCCCGCCGGGGAGCGGAGCCAGGCCCCACGGTGACTTCAGGTTCTCGGTGAGTGTCTTGGTGACCGTCGCCGACCCCTTTTCGGGCGGGGCGGCGCCGGCGCGCGGCTTTCCCGTCGACGTCCTGTCCGACGCGGGGCTCGACTCGGCGCTCTTTCCGTTGTCCGGCGCGTCTGAGCCCCCGGACGAACAACCGGCCGTGAGCACCAGGGCAGCGGCAGCCAATGCGGCTGTGACAGCAGGTCGTTGCACGATCAGGTTCCCTTCGACGCAGCGCTTCTACTGTTCATACACCGCTCGGTCCCCACAGGTTCCCAACCCGGCTCCGCCGACCCGCGGACGTCAGTCCCACGAGCCCATCGCCGAAGGCAGCGCCGCGATCTCCGCCAGGTCCGCACCGCTGAGCCGCAGCGCCGCCGCCCCGGCGTTCTGCACCGCCCAGCGCTCCCGCTTGGCCCCCGGGATCGGCACCACGTCGCGGCCCTGCGCGAGCACCCACGCCAGCGCCACCTGCGCCGCGGTCGCCCCGTGCCGCTCGGCCACCCGGCGCAGGCCCACCACGAGCGGCTGGTTGGCGGCCATCATCTCGGCGGTGAAGCGGGGATGCCGGGCCCGCACGTCGTCCGGCTCGAAGCCCTGCCCCGGCGTCAGCGTCCCGGTGAGGAAACCGTTCCCCAGCGGCATCGCCGCCAGAAAGCCCACCCCACGCGCCGCGCACCACGGCAGCAGCGTCTCCAGCGCCTCGCGCGACCACACCGAGAGCTCGGCCTCCACCGCGCCGACCGGGAAGACCTGCTGGACCCGCTCGAGCTGCCGGATCGTTCCCTCGTGCAGCCCCCTGCCCTCGCGCCGCGAGGCACGCGCCCCCACCGCGCACAGCCCGAGGGCCCGCACCTTCCCCGCGGCGACGAGCTCGGCCATCGCGCCCCAGGTCTCCTCCACGGGCACCTCGGGATCGGGGCGGTGCAGTTGGTACAGGTCGATCGTCTCGGTCTGCAGCCGCCGCAGCGACGCGTCGCAGGCCCGCTTCACATAGCCGGGGCGGCCGTTGGCGACGATGTGCTGCTCGCCCACCAAGAGCCCGCACTTCGTGGACACGAAGGCCTCGGCCCGCCGCTCCTTGAGCGCCCGCCCCACGAGGAGCTCATTGGTGAACGGCCCGTACATGTCCGCCGTGTCCAGCAGGGTCGAGCCCCGGTCGAGCGCGGCGTGCACGGTGCGCAGCGAATCCTCGCCCCGCTGCCGCGAGCCGGTGTACGCCCAGCTCATCGGCATGCAGCCGAGCCCGACCGCACCCACCTCGAGCGCTGTCGCGCCGATCGTCCTGCGGTCCACCTGGCCGTGCCCTCCCACCTCATGTCCGAGCGGCCCCCAACGTAACGCCTGCCTCCCCCCACGTGGCGTGCGGCCTGCGCGCATTAGCCTCCTGACCATGACGACCGATGTGTGGCTCCCCTTTGCCGCGGACGAGATCGAAGGCCTGCCCGGAGCGGCCGACGCCGGGATCAACTACCGCTTCTGGGACGGCGGCCCGGACTTCCCCGCTGACCCGGCCGACTGCGCGTTCTACGTGGTGCCCTACCTGAAGGGGCCGGAGATCGCCGTACGGCCGCTGCCCGAGATGACATCCGTACGCGCCGTGCAGACACTCTCCGCGGGCGTCGACCAGATGCGGTCCGGGCTCAAGTCCCTCTCGCCCGGCGTGCAGTTGTGCAACGCCAAGGGGGTGCACGAGGCCAGCACCGCCGAGCTGACGCTCGCCCTGATCCTGGCCTCCTTGCGCGGCATCCCCCGGTTCGTCGAAGGGCAGCGGCAGGAGGACTGGCGCTCCGGGTTCTATCCGGCGCTCGCCGACAAGTCCGTCCTGATCGTGGGCTACGGATCGATCGGTTCCGCCATCGAGGACCGGCTCGCCCCCTTCGAGTGCGCGCGGGTGGCGCGCGTCGCGCGCTCTGCGCGTGCCACGGAGCGCGGCCCCGTGCACCCGCTCACCGAACTGCCCGCACTGCTGCCCGATTTTGACGTGGTCATCCTCTCCACGCCCCTCACCGACACCTCCCGTGGCCTGGTGAGCGCCGACTTCCTGGCCCGCATGAAGGACGGCGCCCTGCTGGTGAATGTCGCCCGCGGCCCCGTCGTCGACACCAAGGCACTCCTGGCCGAACTGGAGAGCGGCCGGATCACCGCCGCCCTGGACGTGACCGATCCGGAACCGCTGCCCGCGGGTCATCCCCTGTGGCAGGCTCCTGGAGTGCTCATCAGCCCGCACGTGGGCGGATCGACGTCCGCCTTCCTGCCCCGGGCCAAGCGCCTGCTCGCCGCGCAACTGACCCGATTCGTCGCCGGGGACCCCCTCGGCAACGTCGTCCTGACGACCCCGTAGCGCATCAAGCGGCAGTCGCCCAGGGCTCGTTCGAGCACGCTCCGCACTCGCGTGTGTGCGGCCAGTGTCCGTCACCCTCCCGGCCGTTACGCAGAGTAGAGAGACTATGTCCCTGAGTGACGAGACTGGTGTATCGTCCCGACAGGGGCTGCGCCGTGGAACGTTCGGCGCCGGGGACGAGACATCAGACGCGAGGGGGGCGACGGGCGATGTACGGCCAATGGGCGAACGATCCGACGCGACGAGGCCGCCGGCG
Source organism: Streptomyces sp. NPDC057302 (assembly GCF_042667685.1). NCBI lineage: Bacteria > Bacillati > Actinomycetota > Actinomycetes > Kitasatosporales > Streptomycetaceae > Streptomyces > Streptomyces sp. NPDC057302. Next base: position 93,224 of record NZ_JBHUZJ010000005.1, read on the forward strand.
GCGACTCTCTCGCGCACCGGCTCGCAGTCGGCGCGACGGTCACGCACCCGAAGTACCGGGGTCGATCAGTCACGGGAGGCGGACGGACACGGGAGCGGCACGGACCAGGGCGGCCCGGTGAGCACCCGTCCGTCTACCGCCACCGCCCTGGACGGCGGCGGAGGTCTGACGGCGTCGATGCCGACCGGAACACCACTGACCCGGCGCCCCGTCTCCGGCGGCGGCGCGGGCCTGGCCTCGCAGATCGCGCTCCTCGTGGTCTGCGGCGGCTATGCCACCGGGTCCGCCCTCGGCTGGGGTTCGACCCGCGCCGCCCTGATCATGGGTGACTTCGGCCTGAGCATCGCGGCGGCGACCGCCGCGGTCTCCTGTTTCCGCTACTCACGAACCCGCCGAAGCCGCTTTCGACCCGCGTGGCTGCTGTTCGCACTCTCCTCCGCGATGGCGGCCCTGGGCAACGGCGTATGGGGCTGGTACGAGGTCGTTCTCGAGCAGCCGGTGCCGAGTCCGGGCCTCGCCGACCTGTTCTTCCTCTGCTTCGCGCCACCCGCCATCATCGGTCTGCTCGTGCTGGCCAAGCGCCCGGTGACCAAGGCCGGCTGGGTCTGCCTCTCGCTCGACGCCTGGCTCATCGGCGGCTCGCTGCTCACGCTCTCCTGGAGCCTGGCGCTCGCGCACACGGCGCAGTTCGAGGGCCAGAGCGTCGCGCACGCAGCGCTCTCGCTCGCCTATCCGCTGCTCGACATCGCGTTGGTCAGCATGGTCCTCGCGCTGCACTTCAGACGGTCCTCCGCCAACCGCACCGCGGTGAACACGGCGATCGGCGCCCTCGCGCTCACCGTCATGTGCGACGCGATGTTCACCTCGCCCCTGCTGCACGCCAGTTACCGCTCCGGGCAGATGCTGGACGCGGGCTGGTTCGCGGGGTCGCTGCTCCTCGCGTACGCACCCTGGGCGGCCCCCTGGCAGAAGCAGGCGGACGACGCGCAGCACGCACGCGTGGAGCAAGAGGACGCCCCCAAGGGCGCGCGGGCCGCCGCCACCCGCCCGATCGCCGGATCGCTGGCCGCGCTCACGCCGTATCTGGCCGCCGCCGTCTGCACGTTGGGGATTCTCTACAACGTGCTCAGTGGCCGCAGCGTCGACGAGGTGGTGCTCTTCACCGCGGGCACGGTCGTGCTCGCCCTGGTCGTGCGCCAGGGCATCATGCTCCTGGACAACATCACGCTCACCCAGGAACTGGCCCAGAAGGAGAACCACTTCCGCTCCCTGGTCCAGGGTTCGAGCGACGTCATCATGATCGCCGCTCCGAACGGCATACTCCACTACGTCAGCCCGGCCGCCTCCGGGGTCTACGGCCGAGACGCCGAAGAGCTCATGGGCTCCGAACTCGCCTCGCTCATGCACCCCGAGGACCTGGGGCGGGTGGTCCACGAAGTCCGCCGGTTCCTCACCGCCAACCCCGTCGAAGAGCCCACGACCCGCATCGAGTGCCGCTTCAAATCCGGCCGCGGCGACTGGCTGAACGTGGAGTCCACGGTCAACCGCCACCAGGGCGGCCTCATCTTCAACTGCCGGGACGTCACCGAACGGGTCCGCCTCCAGGCGCAGTTGCAGCACAACGCCGAACACGACCCGCTCACCGACCTGCCCAACCGCGCCCTGTTCACCCGCCGGGTCGGCCAGGCGCTCACCGGCCGCAGAGTCACCGACCGGGGCACGGCCGTGCTCTTCATCGACCTGGACGGCTTCAAGGCGGTCAACGACACCATCGGCCATCAAGCAGGGGACGAGCTCCTGATCCAGGCGGCCCGCCGCCTTCAGGAGGCCGTCAGGTCCGGGGACTGCGCGGCCCGGCTTGGCGGCGACGAATTCGCCGCGCTCATCGTGGGCGACGGCACCCGCGACCAGGCCGCACGCGAGCAGCACATCTACGAACTCGCCGACCGTCTCAGAATCACCCTCTCCCAGCCCTACGCGATCGACGGCAACGACGTGCGCGTGGCGGCTTCCATCGGCGTGGCCTTCGCCGAACCAGGCATCGGAGCGGGAGAGCTGCTGCGCAACGCGGACCTGGCGATGTACCGGGCCAAAGCCGCGGGCAAGGGCCGCGTCGAGCTGTACGCCCCCCAGATGCAGGCCGACGTCGTCCGCAAGGCGGAGCTGGCCACGCGGCTGCGCACCGCCCTGCACGAAGGCGAGTTCGCGCTGCTGCACCAGCCGGTGGTCTCCCTGGACGACGGCCGGGTCACGTCCGTCGCCGCCCAGGCGCGCTGGCGCTCGGCGCAGGGCATCCTCTTCACGCCCGCCGAGTTCCTGCGCGTGGCCGACAGCTCGGACGCCCAGGAGAGCGCCCGCACCGCCGAGCTGGGCCGCTGGATGCTGGAGGAAGCCGTCCAGCAGGCCGCTGAGCGCGGTCGCACGGGCCATGCGACGCCCGTCGCCGTCCGTATCAGCGCGCGCCGCCTCCTGGACCGCTCCATGCCGCTGGGCTCCATCGAGGCGCTCCTGACCCGGCACGGGCTGCCCTCCGGGGCGCTCATCATCGAGCTGGCCGACAGCGACCCCCGGGTCCCGCTGGACGACCTGGAGCGCCGGCTGACCTCCCTGCGCAGGCTCGGCGTCCGTATCGCCCTGGACGGCTTCGGGAGCGGCTATGCCGCCATCACCGCACTGCGGCGGCTCCCCGTCGACGTACTGAAACTGGACCGCAGTCTCGTCGAGGGCGTCGTGGAGTCCGCGCGCCTGCACAAGATCACGGCCGGTCTGCTGCGCATCGCCACCGATCTGGGGCTGCGCTCCGTGGCCGACGGCGTCGATCTCCCGGAGCAGGTCATCGCCCTGCGCGCGATGGGCTGCACGCACGGACAGGGCATGGCGTTCTCCGGGCCGCTCGACGAGTACCGCCTGCGCCGTGCGCTGTCGCTCGGGCAGTATCCGGTGCCGCACGGGCCGGTGGAGCCGGTCTTCGTGGGCGCCCCTTCGCTGGCGTTCGGGGGAGGTGTCGAGGCCTTCGTCCGCTCACATAATGAGACCCCCGTCCCACCTACTTGACAGGCACAGTGCGCCGGGGAGAGGGTCAATGCCATGCGCACCCGAATTCTCGTACTTGGAAAGCGCGTCGGCTGAAGCTGGGAGTCACCGGTCCGAACACCGGAAATCCCCGTACCCGCTCCGACGCGCTCCCCTCGCTTGCCTCACGGCACGAGGGGTTTTTTGTTGCACCGGCACCTGCCAAATCCCCGCAAACACCCCGCAAAAACCCTCAGCTTCGAGAAGAGAATGCCGATGACCGAGCAGGCCACCGGGGCCCACCATCCGCAGCCGCGGCCCCGATCCTCAGGACAGCAGTCCGCACCCGTCGAGCACGTCACGGGTGCGAAGTCCCTCATTCGTTCTCTCGAGGAAGTCGGGGCCGACACGGTATTCGGCATCCCCGGCGGCGCCATCCTTCCCGCGTACGACCCGATGATGGACTCCACCCGCGTCCGTCACGTCCTGGTCCGTCACGAGCAGGGCGCAGGACACGCCGCCACCGGATACGCGCAGGCCACCGGCAAGGTCGGGGTGTGCATGGCGACGAGCGGCCCCGGTGCCACCAACCTCGTCACGCCGATCGCCGACGCCCACATGGACTCCGTCCCGCTGGTCGCGATCACCGGCCAGGTGGCCTCCAAGGCCATCGGTACCGACGCCTTCCAGGAGGCGGACATCGTCGGCATCACGATGCCGATCACCAAGCACAACTTCCTGGTCACCAAGGCGGAGGACATCCCGGCGACGATCGCGGAGGCCTTCCACATCGCCTCCACCGGCCGCCCCGGACCGGTCCTCGTCGACATCGCCAAGGACGCCCTGCAGGCGCAGACCACCTTCCAGTGGCCGCCCACCCAGGACCTGCCCGGCTACCGCCCGGTGACCAAGCCGCACGCCAAGCAGATCCGCGAGGCCGCGAAGCTGATCACCGGCGCCAAGCGGCCCGTCCTCTACGTCGGCGGCGGCGTCATCAAGGCCCACGCCACCGCCGAGCTGAAGGTCCTCGCAGAACTCACCGGAGCGCCCGTCACCACCACACTGATGGCGCTCGGCGCATTCCCCGACAGTCACGAGCTGCACGTGGGAATGCCGGGCATGCACGGAGCGGTCACCGCCGTCACCGCGCTGCAGAAGGCCGACCTGATCGTCGCCCTCGGAGCCCGCTTCGACGACCGCGTCACCGGCAAGCTGGACAGCTTCGCGCCCTTCGCGAAGATCGTCCACGCCGACATCGACCCGGCCGAGATCGGCAAGAACCGCGCCGCCGACGTGCCGATCGTCGGTGACGCCCGCGAGGTCATCGCCGACCTGATCCAGGCCGTGCAGGCCGAGCACACCGCCGGGGCCAAGGGCGACTACTCCGCCTGGTGGGCCGACCTCAGCCGCTGGCGCGACACCTACCCCCTCGGCTACACCCAGCCCGAGGACGGTTCGCTCTCCCCGCAGCACGTCATCGAGCGCGTCGGGCAGCTCGCCCCCGATGACACGATCTTCGCCGCGGGCGTCGGCCAGCACCAGATGTGGGCCGCCCACTTCATCCAGTACGAGAAGCCCGCCACCTGGCTCAACTCCGGCGGCGCCGGAACGATGGGGTACGCGGTCCCGGCCGCGATGGGCGCCAAGGCCGGACAGCCCGACCGCACGGTCTGGGCGATCGACGGCGACGGCTGCTTCCAGATGACCAATCAGGAACTCACCACCTGCGCCCTGAACAACATCCCGATCAAGGTCGCCATCATCAACAACGGCGCCCTCGGCATGGTCCGCCAGTGGCAGACGCTGTTCTACAACCAGCGCTACTCCAACACCGTCCTGCACAGCGGCCCCGAGGACATCGGCCCCAACAAGGGCACCCGCGTCCCGGACTTCGTGAAGCTGTCGGAGGCCATGGGCTGCGTGGCGCTGCGCTGTGAGCGCCCCGAGGACCTCGACAAGGTCATCGCCGAGGCCAACGCCATCAACGACCGCCCCGTCGTGGTCGACTTCATCGTCCACGAGGACGCCCAGGTCTGGCCGATGGTCGCCGCCGGCACCTCGAACGACGAGGTCATGGCCGCCCGCGGGGTCCGCCCCGACTTCGGCGACAACGAAGACGACTGAGACCGAGAGCGAAAGAGAGACCACGAGTCATGTCCACCAAGCACACGCTCTCCGTCCTGGTCGAGAACAAGCCCGGTGTCCTCGCACGGATCACCGCCCTGTTCTCCCGCCGCGGCTTCAACATCGACTCCCTGGCCGTGGGCGTCACCGAGCACCCCGACATCTCACGCATCACCATCGTCGTGAACGTCGAGGAACTGCCGCTCGAACAGGTCACCAAGCAGCTCAACAAGCTCGTGAACGTCCTGAAGATCGTCGAGCTCGAGCCGGCCGGCGCCGTGGCGCGCGAACTGGTCCTGGCCAAGGTCCGCGCCGACAACGAGACCCGCTCGCAGATCGTCGAGATCGTCCAGCTGTTCCGCGCCAAGACCGTGGACGTCTCGCCCGAGGCGGTCACCATCGAGGCCACCGGCTCCAGCGACAAGCTGGAGGCGATGCTCAAGATGCTGGAACCCTTCGGCATCAAGGAGCTCGTCCAGTCCGGCACGATCGCCATCGGCCGCGGCTCCCGCTCCATCACGGACCGCAGCCTGCGGGCGCTCGACCGCTCGGCGTGAAGCAGCCCGGACCGGCCTGATCCGGCCGCCGGGCCCGCCCGCATACCGAGACCGTAAAACTTCCCTCACCCGCCCGCCGTACGGTGGGTCGCAACACCAGCACACATAGGAGATTTCCAGTGGCCGAGCTGTTCTACGACGACGACGCCGACCTGTCCATCATCCAGGGCCGCAAGGTCGCGGTCATCGGATACGGCAGCCAGGGCCACGCCCACGCGCTGTCGCTCCGTGACTCGGGTGTCGACGTCCGTGTCGGTCTGCACGAGGGCTCCAAGTCCAAGGCCAAGGCCGAGGAGCAGGGCCTGCGCGTGGTGACGCCCGCCGAGGCCACCGCCGAGGCCGACGTCATCATGATCCTGGTCCCGGACCCCATCCAGGCCCAGGTCTACGAGGAGTCCATCAAGGACAACCTCAAGGACGGCGACGCGCTGTTCTTCGGCCACGGCCTGAACATCCGCTTCGGCTTCATCAAGGCCCCCGAGGGCGTCGACGTCTGCATGGTCGCCCCCAAGGGCCCGGGCCACCTCGTCCGCCGTCAGTACGAGGAAGGCCGCGGCGTCCCGTGCATCGCGGCCGTCGAGCAGGACGCGACCGGCAACGGCTTCGCGCTGGCCCTCTCGTACGCCAAGGGCATCGGCGGCACGCGTGCGGGCGTCATCAAGACGACCTTCACCGAGGAGACCGAGACCGACCTCTTCGGCGAGCAGGCCGTGCTCTGCGGTGGCACCGCGGCGCTGGTCAAGGCGGGCTTCGAGACGCTGACCGAGGCCGGCTACCAGCCGGAGATCGCGTACTTCGAGTGCCTCCACGAGCTGAAGCTCATCGTCGACCTCATGTACGAGGGCGGCCTGGAGAAGATGCGCTGGTCGGTCTCCGAGACCGCCGAGTGGGGCGACTACGTCACCGGCCCGCGGATCATCACGGACGCCACCAAGGCCGAGATGAAGAAGGTCCTGACCGAGATCCAGGACGGCACCTTCGCCAAGCAGTGGATGGACGAGTACCACGGCGGTCTGAAGAAGTACAACGAGTACAAGACCCAGGACGAGAACAGCCTCCTGGCGACCACCGGCAAGGAGCTGCGCAAGCTCATGTCGTGGGTGAACGACGAGGCGTAAGCCTTGCGGCAACGGGGCCGGGACCGCAGTCCCGGCCCCGTTGTCCACCTCGTCCAGCCACGGACGGGTGATCCTTCCACCGAGGCGTAAGACACCCGTCGGTACGCCACTACACTGCTGTCAACATTCGCGTCAGGCCCACAGCGTCGTGCGTCTTCCACGCGGCTAGCACCCTCCACCGCATGCGGCCGTCGGGACGGCCGTCCGCATTGGACTTGTGAGGACTCACGTGAGCACTGCTGCCAACGGCAAACCGGTCGTACTCATCGCTGAAGAGCTGTCGCCCGCCACTGTCGACGCCTTGGGCCCGGACTTCGAGATCCGTCAGTGCAACGGCGCGGACCGCGCCGAACTGCTGCCCGCCATCGCCGACGTCGACGCGATTCTGGTCCGCTCCGCGACCAAGGTCGACGCCGAGGCCATCGCGGCCGCCAAGAAGCTGAAGGTCGTCGCCCGCGCGGGCGTCGGTCTGGACAACGTGGACGTGTCCGCCGCCACCAAGGCCGGCGTCATGGTGGTGAACGCACCCACCTCGAACATCGTCACCGCAGCCGAGCTCGCCTGTGGCCTGCTCATCGCCACCGCGCGCAACATCCCCCAGGGCAGCCAGGCCCTGAAGGCCGGCGAGTGGAAGCGCTCCAAGTACACGGGCGTCGAGCTCGCCGAGAAGACCCTCGGTGTCGTCGGCCTCGGCCGCATCGGCGCCCTGGTCGCCCAGCGCATGAGCGCCTTCGGCATGAAGGTCGTCGCGTACGACCCCTACGTACAGCCCGCGCGTGCCGCGCAGATGGGCGTCAAGGTCCTCACGCTCGACGAGCTGCTCGAGGTCTCGGACTTCATCACCGTGCACCTGCCCAAGACCCCCGAGACGGTCGGTCTGATCGGCGACGACGCGCTGCACAAGGTCAAGCCCGCCGTCCGCATCGTGAACGCCGCGCGCGGCGGGATCGTCGACGAGGAGGCGCTGTACTCGGCGCTGAAGGAAGGCCGCGTCGCCGGCGCCGGTCTGGACGTGTACGCGAAGGAGCCCTGCACGGACTCCCCGCTCTTCCAGTTCGACCAGGTCGTCTGCACGCCGCACCTCGGTGCCTCGACGGACGAGGCGCAGGAGAAGGCGGGTGTCTCCGTCGCCAAGTCGGTGCGCCTGGCCCTCGCCGGTGAGCTCGTCCCGGACGCCGTGAACGTCCAGGGCGGCGTCATCGCCGAGGACGTGCGCCCCGGTCTGCCGCTCGCCGAGAAGCTCGGCCGGATCTTCACCGCGCTGGCGGGCGAGGTCGCGGCCCGGCTCGACGTCGAGGTGTACGGCGAGATCACCCAGCACGACGTGAAGGTGCTCGAACTCTCCGCGCTCAAGGGCGTGTTCGAGGACGTCGTCGACGAGACCGTGAGCTACGTGAACGCGCCGCTCTTCGCCCAGGAGCGTGGCGTCGAGGTCCGCCTCACCACGAGCTCGGAGTCCCCGGACCACCGCAACGTGGTCACGGTGCGCGGCACGCTGACCGGCGGCGAGGAGATCTCGGTCTCCGGCACGCTGGCCGGTCCCAAGCACCTCCAGAAGATCGTCGCCATCGGCGAGTACGACGTGGACCTCGCCCTCGCCGAGCACATGGTCGTCCTGCGGTACGCGGACCGCCCCGGTGTCGTCGGCACGGTCGGCCGCGTCCTCGGCGAGTCGGGCATCAACATCGGTGGCATGCAGGTCGCCCGCGCGGACGTGGGCGGCGAGGCGCTCGCCGTGCTCACCGTCGACGACTCGGTGCCGCAGTCGGTGCTCAACGAGCTGGCCGAGGAGATCGGTGCGGAGTCCGCGCGTGCGGTGAACCTCACGGACTAGGGCTCCAGAGCCTCGGGCGCCGATCACCGGCTTCGCCGAGTTCGTCCTCAAACGCCGGACGGGCTGGAATTCTCCAGCCCGTCCGGCGTTTGTCTTGCGGCATTAAGCGAGTGCCTTCGCGGGCTCTGGCTCTGTGGGGGCCTCTGCCGGAGTGATCCGGCGCAGCGTCACCGCAGCCACCGCCGCCGCGAGCAGCAGCACCGCCGCCCCCGTGAACGCCGCGACGTGCATGCCGCTGGTGAACGCCTCGCGGGCCGCCTCGGTCAGTGCGGAGGCAGCCTTGTCCGGCAGGTGCTGGGCCACCGCGAGCGCGCCGCCGAGCGTCTCGTGGGCCTCGGCCGGGGCCGCGTCCGGGATCTCGCTCCGGTAGACCGCGTTGCCGATGGTGCCCAGGAGCGCCATGCCGAGCGCGCCGCCGAACTCCTGGCCCGTCTCCAGGAGCGAGGACGCGGAGCCCGCCTTCTCCGCCGGGGCCGAGCTCAGGGCCAGGTCGGTGAGCTGGGAACCGACGACCACGGCGCCGCAGGCCAGGAGCCCGGCGCCGGTGAGGACCGTCCACATCGAGTCCGTGCCGATCAGGGTCAGCAGGCCGTACCCGAACGCCGAGACGACGAAGCCGGTGGAGACGACGTAGGCGCGGTTCATCCCCCGCTGGACCAGGGCCGTGGCGACCGGTGCGGCGAAGCCGATGAGGACCGAGGGGAGCAGCGCCCACAGGGCGGCCTCCATGGCGCTCTTGCCGAGGACGGACTGCAGATACTGCGTGGTGAAGTAGGCCGAACCCATCATCGACAGCGAGGAGATGAGGTTCAGCAGGACGGCGGGGGCGAAGCCCCGGCCGCGGAACAGCGCGGGGGAGATCAGCGGGGACTCCGTGGTGCGCTGCCGGTGGACGAAGAGGGCGGCGAAGACGAGGCCGACGGCGAGCGAAGCGACGTACGCGGGCTCAAGACCCTCGGCGGCGATCTCCTTGACGCCGTAGACGACGGGCAGCACGGCGGCCATCGACAGCGGCACGCTCAGCAGGTCGAAGCGGCCCGGCTTCGGGTCCTTGAACTCGGGGATGAGGACCGGCGCGAGGACCAGGAGCAGCACCATCGCGGGCAGGTTGACCAGGAAGACCGAGCCCCACCAGAAGTGCTCGACGAGGATGCCGCTCATCACCGAACCGAGCGCGATACCGGCCACCATCACGCCCGACCAGATGCCGATCGCCTTCGCGCGCTGTCCGGCGTCGCGGAACATCGTGCGTACGAGGGCCATCGTGGACGGCATCAGGGTCGCGCCGCCGATGCCGAGGACCGCGCGGGCGGCGATGAGCAGCTCGGCGCTGTTGGCGTAGGCGGCGGTCAGGGAGGCCGCGCCGAAGGCCGCGGCGCCGAAGACGAGCAGCTTGCGGCGGCCGATGCGGTCGCCGAGCGAGCCCATCGTCATCAGCAGCCCGGCGAGCACGAACGCGTAGATGTCGAAGATCCACAGCTGCTGGGTGCCGCTCGGCTCCAGGTCGGCGCTGATCGCGGGGACCGCGAAGTAGAGGACGGAGACGTCCATCGAGACCAGGAGCAGCGGCAGCATCAGAACGGCGAGGGCGGTCCACTCCTTGCGGCCCGCGCGCTCCGGGACCGCCGAATTCGCTTGTTCGTGCGTCGAGTTCGTCATGCCGAGAACTGTACGAGCGTCTTAAACGGTTGTCTAGTACGGGTGTGTAAGACGCCGGTCTGGGACGTGTGTATGGATCGGGCGTAGGCTGGTCGGCATGGGACACCGTGAGGATCTGCTCGAAGGCGCCAAGCGCTGCCTGCTGGAGAAGGGATTCGTGCGCACGACGGCGCGCGACATCGTGAAGGAGTCCGGGACCAATCTCGCGTCCATCGGCTATCACTACGGTTCGAAGGACGCGCTGCTCGTCGAGGCGTACGTCGCGCTCATCGAGCCGATGGGCGACGGCTTCGAGGGCGCGGTCGGCGCGGCGCGTGCCGTGGAGGGCAACGGCCTGGAGCGGTTCCGGCAGAGGTGGGCCGACGTCATCCGTTCGATCCCCGAGTCACGGGCGATCTGGATGCTGAGCCTGGAGGTCGTCACGCAGGGGGAGCGGCTCGCGGGCATTCGCGAGCTGCTGGCCAAGGCGCAGGTGGAGGGGCGGCGCGGGCTCGCGGCGATGTTCACCGGGATCGCGGAGGGCGACTTGACCGACGACGTGGTGGAGAGCGAGGGGCGCTTCTACACGACGCTGCTCAACGGCCTGATGGTGCAGTGGCTGTTCGACGAGGAGTCGGCCACCGACGCCGAGCAGCTGACCGAGGGGCTGCGGCGGGTGATGGAGCGGGTGTCGGGGGAGTGAAACGCCGGTGGTGCGGGCGGCGTCGCGCCACCCGCACCACTGTGGGTCATGTTTCTTCAGGGGCCTTGTCGGCTACCAGTTGATGCAGGCCCTGGGGACGTAGCCCTTCACGTTCGTGCCGTTCGTGATGCCGTAGAGCCACTCGGTGCTCGTCTTGCCGCAGAGCGTGTACTTCTGGCCCGTGATCGACTTGCCGTCGTTGCAGACGAAGCCCTTCTTGCCCTTGTTCCACTGGCCGACGGCGGTGCCGTTCAGCTTCGCGGTCTTGCGGACCTTCACGGTCTCCTTGGCGGGAACGTTCGTGAGGCCGTTGAGGCAGCTGGGTGCCGCGGCGGCGGCGAGCGGCGCGGAGGGCGTCTGTGCCACGGCGATGCCGCCGGTGAGAGTGGTGCCGACGAGGGCGGCAGCGGCGACGGCGGGTCCCAACAACTTGAATTTCATCGGGTGTTCGGTCTCCCCTGTGGAGTGTCTTCGATCAACGTGCGTGATCAGGGCGAGACGCTACCGGGTCATGGTCACGTCAGGCGCCACCTGTAGCCGTGCCCTTACAGTCGTGACGCTTTCAGGATCATGTGCAGCAGCAGCCGGTCCTCGCCGTCGTCCAGGTCCAGGCCCGTGAGCTGCTCCACGCGGGAGAGGCGGTAGTAGAGCGTCTGGCGGTGGATGCCCAACTCCGCGGCCGTGCGCCCCGCCTGGCCCGCGCAGTCCAGGTACACCTCGGCGGTGCGGGCGAGTTCGCGGTGGGCGGGGGAGAGGAGCGCGCGGGCCACCGGGTCCTGGGAGGCCTCGGCGGGCAGGGACGTGAGCAGGCGGTAGGGGCCCACGTCCGACCACTGGGCGACGGGGGCGAAGCGGGGTTCGGCGCGGGCCGCGCGGGCCGCCGTGGACGCCTCCCACCAGGCGGCGCCCAGCTCGTCCAGGCCGTGCCGGGCGTTCGCGATGCCCGCCGCCGCGTCCTTGGCCGTCTCCAGGAGCCGCGTGGCCGCCGACACCGCGGGGGTGAGCACGTCCGCCGAGCGCAGCCTGACCAGGACCGCGAGGCTCTGGCCCGCCGTGCCCCACGGCACCGTGCACAGGGCGGTCGCCCCCTGCACCGTACGGACCGAAGGGGCGGAGTCCGGGTCGGCGGAGGGCCAGGGGGCCACGCAGAGCACCGCGTGCAGGCCCTCGCCGCGCGGGCCGAGCGCCGTGCGCAGGTCGGCCACCGCCATGTCCCGCTGCCAGCCCCGCTCGGCGGTCAGGACGGCCCGGAACTCCCGGGTCAGGTCGGCGCCCGCCTGCGCCTCGTCGGCAAGGAGCGCGCCGATGCGGGCCGCGACCTCCATGGCGGCGGTCAGCTGCGCGTCCGTGGGCCCCGGATCGTCGTCAAGGAGCCATACGTAGCCAAGGGCGAACCCCCGATGCCGTACGGGAACGCAGATCCGCCCGCGGTGGACGCCCGCCTCCGGGGTGGGCGGAATGCGGATCGGGGCCGTCGCCCGGGTGATGCCGAAGCTCTCGAACCAGGTGCGGACCCCGGCCGTGGAGCGGCGCGTGAGGATCGAGCGGGTGCGCACCGGGTCCAGCGCCGTCGCGTCGAAGTCGGTGTCGCCGCCGCTGTCGTGCGCGCCGAAGGCGATCAGCTCGAAATCGCGGTTCTCCAGCGTCGCGGGGGCTCCCAGCAGGGCTGAGATCTCGTCGACCAGTTCCTGGTAATCGCCTTTCACGCTGTCCATTCTGACGTAGTTCGCCCCGGCGTTCAGACAGATGTCTGAGATCCAGGGCACGGATGCGTGACAGCTGTCGATGGCACCGGATCGGAGGGATCCTTAAGTTTCACGGTGGTTCTCCGTGCCGTACCGGCCTGTTCCGCATATCCAGGTACGGCCCCGTTCTACTCTCCGTGGAGGTGCCCGTGCTGGGTCCCGTGATCCTCGCCGCGTCGCGCAGCGACCAGATGCGCCGTTTCGTCTCCGCGGCCCCGGGCACCAAGCAGGTCGTCGGCCGCTTCATCGCCGGTGAGACCGTGGACCAGGTCGTGCCGATCATCACGGACGCCGCCGACAAGGGCCTCGAGGTCACCCTCGACGTCGTCGGCGAGGACATCACCACGCCCGAGCAGGCCGCCGCCGCGCGCGACGCCTACCTGGAGCTCGTCGAGCGCCTCAAGGACCTGGGCCTTGGCACCAAGGCCGAGATGTCCATCAAGCTCTCCATGTTCGGCCAGGCGCTGGAGGGCGGCCACGAGCTGGCCCTCGCCAACGTCCGCCCGGTCGTCGTCGCCGCAGCCGCGATCGGCACCACGGTCACCCTGGACGCCGAGGACCACACCACCCTCGACTCGATGTTCGCCATCCACGAGGAGCTGCGGAAGGACTTCCCGCAGACCGGCTGCGTCATCCAGTCCTACCTCTTCCGCACCGAGGACGACGCCCGCCGCCTGGCCGCCGCCGGCAGCCGCGTACGCATCGTGAAGGGCGCCTACAAGGAGCCCGCCGAGGTCGCGTACCAGGACAAGGCGGAGATCGACAAGGCGTACGTACGCATCATGCGCATCCTCATGGAGGGCGCCGGGTACCCGATGATCGGGTCCCACGACCCGCGCCTGATCTCCATCGCCCAGGAGCTCGGACGCCGTGCCGGGCGCAAACTGGACGAGTACGAGTTCCAGATGCTGTACGGCATCCGCAGCGACGAGCACCTGCGGCTCGCGGCCGAGGGCCACCGGATGCGCGTGTACACCGCCTACGGCACCGACTGGTACGGATACTTCATGCGCCGCCTCGCGGAGAAGCCGGCCAACCTGCTCTTCTTCGCCCGCTCCATCCTCACCAAGGGCTGAGCTCCCTTTCCCCCGACCCCCTCCAAGGAGATAGAGAACTCATGGACGCCGTCACCCAGGTCCCCGCGCCGGTCAACGAGCCGGTGCACGGTTACGCACCCGGTTCCCCGGAGCGTGCCCGTCTCGAGACCAAGCTCAAGGAGCTCTCCGAGAACCCCATCGAGCTGCCGATGACCATCGGCGGCGTCAAGCGCCTCGGTGGCGGCGAGCCCTTCAAGGTCGTGCAGCCGCACAACCACCAGGCCGTCATCGGCAACGGCCGCGGCGCCACCTCGCAGGACGCCCAGGACGCGATCGACGCCGCGCTCGCCGCCGCCCCGGCCTGGCGCGCGATGTCCTTCGACGACCGCGCCGCGATCATCCTGCGCGCCGCCGAGCTGCTCTCCACGACGTGGCGCGAGACGCTCGCCGCGTCCACGATGCTCGGCCAGTCCAAGACCGCCCAGCAGGCCGAGATCGACACCCCCTGTGAGCTCGTCGACTTCTGGCGCTTCAACGTCAAGTACGCCCGTGACCTGCTCGCCGAGCAGCCCCCGGCGAACTCGACCGGCGTCTGGAACCGCCTGGACCACCGCCCGCTCGAGGGCTTCGTCTACGCGATCACCCCCTTCAACTTCACCGCGATCGCGGGCAACCTGCCCACCGCCCCGGCCCTCATGGGCAACGTGGTCGTGTGGAAGCCGTCCCCGACGCAGACGCACGCCGCCGTGCTGCTCATGCAGCTCCTTGAGGAGGCCGGTCTTCCCAAGGGCGTCATCAACCTCGTCACCGGTGACGGCATCGCCGTCTCCGAGGTGGCCCTGACCCACCGCGACCTGGCGGGCATCCACTTCACGGGCTCGACCCCGACCTTCCAGCACCTGTGGAAGACGGTCGGCGAGAACATCGCCAACTACCGCACGTACCCGCGCCTGGTCGGCGAGACCGGCGGCAAGGACTTCGTCGTCGCCCACCCGAGCGCCGACCGCGCCGTCCTCAAGACGGCCCTGACCCGTGGCTCCTTCGAGTTCCAGGGCCAGAAGTGCAGCGCCTCGTCGCGTGCGTACGTCCCCGCCTCGATCTGGAACTCCGGTTTCAAGGAGGAGTTCGCGGCCGAGGTCGACGGCATCAAGATGGGTGACGTCACCGACCTGTCGAACTTCATCGGCGCCGTCATCGACGAGCGCGCGTTCGCCAAGAACAAGGCGGCGATCGACCGTGCGGCGAGCGACCCGACCTGCACGATCGTCGCGGGCGGCACGTACGACGACTCGGTCGGCTACTTCGTCCGTCCGACCGTCGTCGAGTGCACCGACCCGGCCAACGAGGTCTTCACGACCGAGTACTTCGGCCCGTTCCTGGCGATCCACGTCTACGAGGACGACACGTACGAGGAGATGCTGACCCAGATGGAGTCGGCGTCGGACTACGCGCTGACCGGCTCGGTCATCGCGGGCGACCGCGCGGCCGCCGCCGCCACGATGGAGAAGCTCCGCTACGCGGCGGGCAACTTCTACATCAACGACAAGTCGACCGGTGCGGTCGTCGGGCAGCAGCCCTTCGGCGGCGGGCGTGCCTCGGGTACGAACGACAAGGCCGGCGCCCCGCAGAACCTTCAGCGGTGGACGCTGACCCGTGCCATCAAGGAGACGCTGGTGTCTCCGACGGAGTACGGCTACCCGCACATGGGCTAGCCCCTCCCGGGGCCTCGCGGCCCCCTCTTCACTCCGCCTCCGACCTGGGCCTCACCCCGGTCGGGGGCGGTGTCGTGTTCCCGCGTCCGACACTGCCCGAACGGGCCTCTCCCGCCCACCCGCCCGTTCACCGCCCCGCCCCTCAGCCGCCAGCCGCGGAGATCACCTCGTCCAGTACGTCCCGCGCCCGCAGCAACTCCTCCACCATGCCGTCGATGCGGGCCCGCTCCACCGACAGCTCCTCCACCAGCCACGGCGTCGCCGTTTCCGAAGGGCCGCCGTCCTGGTCGCGCATGCACGGGAGCAGCTGCACGATCTTCGCGCTGCACAGACCCGCCGCGAACAGCTCCTGGATGTGGACGACGCGGTCGACCGCGGCTTCGGAGTAGTCGCGGTGGCCGCCCGGTGTGCGCTCCGCGTGCAGGAGGCCCTGCTTCTCGTAGTAGCGAAGGGACCGCTCACTCACCGCGGTACGCTCCGCCAGCTCGCCGATCCTCATGTCACGCGTCCCTCCGCACTTGAATCTGACACTGGTGTCAACTTCTACCGTTCCGGCATGACGAACACTTCGCTTCTCGCCCCCTATTCCGCAAGCCCCATCGGCCACCTCCCCAACCGCATCGTGATGGCGCCCATGTCCCGCCACCGTGCGACGCAGGACGGCACCCCGCTGCCGGTGGTCGCCGACCACTACGCCCAGCGCGCGAGCGCGGGACTCATCGTCACCGAGGGCATCTGGCCCAGCAGCCGGGGCCAGAGCGGCTGGCGGTTCCCGGGTCTTGAGACCGCCGCGCACGTCGAGGGCTGGCAGCGGGTCACCGACGCCGTGCACGCCGCCGGTGGCCGGATCTACGCGCAGCTGATGCACGGCGGCCGGCACGGGCACCCGCTGTCCCGGATCGACGAGGACGTACCCGCGGCCCCGTCCGCCGTGCTCGTCGACCCGAGCCGCGTCCACGTGCGCGACGGCGCCAAGGCCGACCCGGTCACCCCGCGCGAGATGAGCCCCGAGGACATCCGCACCGCGATCCAGGACTTCGCGGACGCCGCCCGCAACGCCATCGCCGCGGGCTTCGACGGAGTCGAACTGCACGGCGCCAACAGCTACTTGATCCACCAGTTCCTCGCGGACAACTCCAACCTCCGCACCGACGCCTACGGCCGCGGCTCGATCGCCGACCGCATCCGCTTCGCCGTCGAGGTGGTCCGCGCCGTCGCCGACGCCATCGGCGCCGAGCGGCTCGGCCTGCGCCTCTCGCCGGGCAACCCGCAGTTCGGCATGGCGGAGGCCGACCCCGGCCCCGTCTACCGCGCGCTGCTCGACGAGATCGACGGCCTCGGCCTCGCCTACCTCCACCTCACCGACAACGACGGCTACCCGGCCCTCACCGACCTGCGGCCCCACTGGCACGGCACCCTCATCGGCAACGTCGGAGAGAACGGCGACCCCACGACGCGCGAGGCGGGCGAGGCGGTCCTCGCCGAAGGCCTCGCGGACCTCGTCTCGTACGGAAGGGCCTTCATCTCCAACCCCGACCTGCCGGAGCGGTTCGCGCTGGGCGCGCCGCTCCAGGAGATCGACGCGGCGCACCTCTACACCCACGGGGCCCAGGGATACACCGACTACCCTTCCCTGGAGCGGGAGTTGGTGTCCGCTCAGACCTCGACCAGCACCTGATCCAGCGATTTGCGTACGAGGTCGGGGACCTGGCAGTCCGGCGCCGGATAGCCCACGGGGATCACGGCGAACGCCTTCTCGTTCTCGGGGCGGCCGAGCACCTGCGACAGGAACCGCATCGGGCTCGGCGTGTGGATCAGCGCGGCCAGGCCCGACAGATGCAGCGCGGACAGCAGCATCCCCACCGCGATGCCGACCGACTCGTCGACGTAGTAGTGCTTGTGCTTGGTGCCGTCGTCGCCCAGCCAGTAGCGCTGCTGGAAGACGACGACGAGCGCGGGCGCGTCCGTCAGATGCGGCTTCACCTCGTCCGTGCCGAGCGGGCGAAGTGCCGCGAGCCACTCCTCGCCGAGACGCCCCTCGTACGAGACGCGCTCCTCCTGCTCGGCGGCCTCACGGATGCGGCGGCGCACCTCGGGGTCCTGGACGAGGACGAACGTCCACGGCTGCTGGTGCGCGCCGGACGGCGCCGTCGCCGCGCACGCTATGGCGTCCCGCACGACCTGCGGGGGTACGGGGTCCGGCGCGAACTGCCGTACCGTACGCCGCTCCCGCATCCGGGTGCGCAACTCGGCGGCGTGCGCCAGGGATTGGGCTTCGGACATGCGCTCGGGGCGATAGGGGACGGAGCGGTAGGGCTCGCCGTGGATGGGGGTCCAGGGTTGTTCTGCGATCTCGTCGGCCATGCTCACGAGTGTGCCCGTGCGGGCGCCCGGACGGGGGCGAATCGGCGTGCGTACTGGGCCGGAGCCTGAGTACGGTGGAGGGGTGACCACGCTGCGCACGGCCCCTACCCACGCTCTCGACCCCGCGGAACTGCGCGCCGCCCGCGCCCTGATGGACGAGGCGTTCGACGGGGACTTCAGTGATCAGGACTGGGACCACGGCCTCGGCGGGGTGCACGCCCTCGTGCACGACGCCTCCGGCCTCCTCCTCGCGCACGGCTCCGTGGTCCAGCGCCGGATCCTGCACGACGGCCGCTCGCTGCGCGTCGGCTACGTCGAGGCGGTCGCCGTCCGCCCCGACCGGCAGCGCCAGGGACTCGGCGGCCGGGTGATGGGCGCGCTGGAGCACGTGATCGACCGGGCGTACGCGCTGGGCGCGCTCTCCGCGTCCGACCAGGGGCAGCGGCTCTACCTCGCGCGCGGCTGGCAGGAGTGGAAGGGCACGGTCGGCACCCTGGGCCCGCGGGGCGTGGTCCACATGCCGGAGGAGGAACCCCCGCTCCTCTGGGGCGCCGACCTCGACCCGGCGCACGAACTCCTCGTCGACTGGCGCGACGGGGACATCTTCTAGGCACCGGGCGCGTCCGCGGCCTCCGCCGCCCGCACGATGATCTTTCCCTGGTTCTCGCCCCGCAGCATTCCGAGGAACGCGTCCACGATCCCGCCGAAGCCGTCGACCACGGTCTCGTCGAGCCCGACGCGCCCGCTCTGCAGGTGCGGCACCACGAACTCGTACAACTCCTCCTGCACGTGGCGGTGGTTGCGGACGTGGAAGCCCTCGATGCGCAGGCTCTTCTCGACGATGTCGGGGAGGTTGCGCAGGGTGTACGGCGCGCCGGTGCTGTTGTACTGGGCCATCGTGCCGATGCGTACGATCCGCCCGTACTCGCGCAGCGAGGAGATCGCGGCTTCGAGTGGCTCGCCGCCGACGTTGTCCACGTAGAGGTCGATCCCGTCGGGCGCCGCCTTCGCGAGCAGGTCGGCCGTCGGGCCCGTGTGATAGTCGAAGGCCGCGTCGTAGCCGACGTGTTCCGTCAGGTACGCCGCCTTCGCCGCCGTGCCCGCGCTGCCGACGAGCCGCCCCGCGCCCATCAGCCGGGCCAGCCGCCCGGTGGCCGTGCCCACGCCGCCGGCCGCGGCGGAGACGAACAGGTCCTGGCCCTGGCGGAGTTCGGCGATGCGGGTGAGCCCGACGTAGGCCGTCAGGCCGGTGCCGCCGAGGATGCTCAGATGCGCGGAGAGCGGTACGCCGTCGAAGCGCGGGACGGCGCGCGCCTCATCGGGGGTGACGACGGTGTGCGTGCGCCAGCCCTGCCGGTGGAAGACGATCTGCCCCTCGGGGAGCGCGGGGTCGCGGGACTCCACGACACGGCCCAGGGCGCGACCCTCCAGGGGAGCTTTCAGGGCGAAGTCGCCGTCCATCATTTCGCGGTGGTAGGGGTCCACCGACCAGTACAGGTTCTCCACCAGGGCGGCGCCCGGGGCGGGTTCGGGCAGCGCGGACTCCACGAAGGCGAAGTGGCCGGGGGTAGGGAAGCCGTGGGGGCGGGCGGTCTGGTGCACGGTGAGTGCGGTCTCGGTCATGGCGGTGACCGTACGGAGGAATGCGGGGGCCGGGGAGAGGGTTGCGCTCATGGAACGCCCCGGCCCATGAACAGCCCTCATAGAAGCAGGTGGGACGCCCTGATGGATGCTGCTGCGAAGACCACGGCCGGCGATCTCGCGCCCCACGAGCTGCGCATCCTCGTCGCCGTCGACCGCGAGTGCGGGTTCTCGGCGGCGGCCCAGGCGCTCGGCCTCACGCAGTCCGCGGTCTCGCACTCCATCCGCGGGACGGAGCGCAAGATCGGAGCGGTGCTCTTCGAGCGGGGCCGCAAGGGCGCGACGCCCACCCCGGCCGGCGCCGCCGCCGCTGCCCACGCCCGGCGCGTCCTGCGGCTCCTGGACGCCCTGGCCGCCGAGGCCCGCGGGGCCGAGCGTGGCACGGTCGCGGGGCCGCTGCGCATCGCCGCCTTCCGCAGCGTGGCGCTGTATCTGCTGCCGCCCGTCCTGGAGCGCCTCACCGCCCGCCATCCCGGCATCGAACCGCAGGTGCGCGTCGTGCGTGAGCTGGGCGCGGGCACCGCGGGGGAGGTGGCGCAGGGGCGTGCGGACGTGGGCATCGCGACGATCGGGGCGACCTCGCCCGTGCCCGCAGGGCTCATCGGAGACGTACTCGTCGAGGAGCCCTACTCGCTCGTGCACCCGGCCGGGCATCCCGACCCGCGCTCGCTGCCGCTGGTGGACTGGCACGAGAACTGCGGCTCCTACACGCGGACGTGGTGGGCCGGGCAGGACTGGATCCCGAAGGCGACCGTGCTGACCGAGGACGACGGAGCAGTGCTCTCGATGGTGAGCAGGGGTCTCGGTATGGCGATCATGCCCGCGCTTTCGCTGAACGGAGCACCGCACGGAATCGAGATCACTGATCTTGGTCCGCAGCGCCCGTCACGTTCCGTGGGCTATGTCACCACGCCGGAGCTGGCCTCCACGGTCGCGGTCCGTGCCCTCATCCGCGAGCTCAGAGCGGCCAAAGGAGGGGCTGAGAGTGAAGGCCGTCTCAGATAGTAGGAAGTCCGAGTAATTGTGGAGACAGACGCTCCGTCCTCGCTTAGCTTTGTAGGAGCCGAACGTCTCGCTCGACCAAGCGAATGGCGGTCGTGAGCCGGAGCCCCGTGCAGGCAACCCCTGCGGCTCCACCGCTCCCCGCCCTCCGGCGTCTCGAATACACCCCTTCCCTCAAGGAATGGATCTCTCATGGCCGAGACGACCGCACGCCGAGTCCGTCACACCTCCCGCACCAGCGATTCCGAGCGCAAGAACGCCGCAGCGGCCCTGCAGCGCGCCCTCGACCGCAGGGACAACGGCGGCGAGACGGGTCACTGACCCGACTTGCCGCGCACCACCTCGAAGTGGTCCACGCGCTCTCCGCTCTCGGCGAGCGCGGAGACCGTCAGCTTCGGGTGCGCGCCGGCCGTCACCTCCACCGCGAGGAACGAGAAGCCGGTGTACCGCACCCGTGACCACTCGACCACGTCCGGATCGGACACAGCCGAGTCGTGCTTCCGCGACTTCGTCCAGTGGAACGTCGGGATCGCGTCCCGGTCCCTGACGTTCCCCTCGTAGCTGTCCCGCACGCCCGCCGGAAAGCTGTAGAGGTCCTTGCCCGCTCCGCCCGCGGTGACGTACACGATGCCGTCGCGCGTCGGATCGGTCGACGCGCCGACCGGCACGGGCTTGCCGACCTCGCCGCCCTTGATCGCGTCGGTGCGCTCGTAGACGTGGTTGTGGCCGTTGACGACCAGATCCACCTGGTGCTTGGTGAAGAGCTCCAGCCACGCGTCGCGCACCCCGCCGTCCGAGGCGTGCGTCGACGTCGAGTACATGCAGTGGTGGAAGAAGACCACGACGAAGTCGACGGCCTCGTCCGCCCGCAGCTCGCGCAGGCGCTTGTCCAGCCAGGCGGTCTGCCTGCCGTCCGTGTAGCCCTTGTTGGCGGGGATCTCGTACGAGACGTCGTTCGCGTCCAGGGCGACGACGCCGACGTTGCCGTACGTGAAGGAGTAGACGCCCGGCGCGTTCCTCGGGTCGAAGCCGTTCTCGGGGAGCGACCAGCGGGCGGACTGGCCGCCGTAGCCGTTGGGCGAGTACCACGCCTCCATGTCGTGGTTGCCGGTCGTCACCATCCACGGGACGGACTTCGCCACGGACTCCGTCTGCGCGAGGAAGGTGTCCCACACCCGCGCGTCGTACGTGTCGGACTCCTTGCCGTGCCCGGTCGTGTCCGCGTAGCAGATGTCGCCCGCGTGCAGATGGAAGGACGGGTTCTGGCCAAGGATCAACTGGTCGTTGGCGAGGGCGTGGTAGCTCACGCCCTGGTCGCCGAAGGCCGTGAAGACGAACTTCCGCGCCTGCGCGGGAGCCGTGCGGAAGGAGCCGATCGTCGCCATCCGCTCGGGCGATGCCGGGTCGAAGCCCTCGTGGCCGACGCCGTAGTAGTACGTCGTGCCGGGCCTGAGGCCGTCGAGCGCCGCGTGCAGGTAGTACTGCTCGACCGCGGGCAGCTTCTTCGACAGGGACGGGGTGTGCAGGTCGCGCACCTCCGCCTCGATCTTCCGGCTCAGCTCCCAGGGCTTGGGGCCCACCCGCAGATAGGGGGACCTGACCGCGAGCGGCACCTGCCAGGAGACCCGCATCTGCGTCTTCGGGTCGGCCCCGAAGGCGAGATGCCGGGCGAAGGGCGCCACCAGCCTGCCGTCGACCTTCACGGGCGCGGAGGGCGCGGAGGCCGCGGAGGGTGCGGACGGTGCGGAGGCCGCTGAGGACGCTGAGGACGCGGAGGACGCGGCGAGCAGGCCGATGCCGCCGACCGTGCCGGCGGTGGCGAACGAACCGGCGAGCACCCTGCGCCGGGAGAGCCTCTTGCGCAGGTACTCGTGCTGCTCGGGCATGGTCATCCCGGCCGCGAGCCGCTCGGGTATGCCGACGTTCGGAGTGTCCATGTCGATAGAACTTCCCGGCGGCGTCCAACTCCCGTCAGGCATATGGGTGAAGACGGGGTGGCCATGTGGTGACGTGCCCGTGGCGTGACCAGGGGTGTCCGCATGCCGGACTGCTTGTGTCATCCCCTGGGACGGAGCGTAGGGTGTTTCGCATGTCTCGCAGCATCAATCTCGCAGTGATCCCCGGTGATGGAATCGGCCAGGAAGTCGTGGCCCAGGGGCTCAAGGTCCTCAATGCCGTCCTCCCGCAGGATGTGAAGCTGGAGACCAAGGAGTTCGACTTCGGCGCCAAGCGCTACCACGCGACCGGTGAGACCCTCACCGACGCCGACGTCGAGGCCCTCAAGCAGTACGACGCGATCCTCCTCGGCGCGATCGGTGACCCCTCGGTCCCGTCCGGCGTCCTGGAGCGCGGTTTCCTGCTGAAGCTCCGCTTCCTCTTCGACCACCACGTCAACCTGCGGCCCTCGAAGCTGCTCCCGGGTGTGGCGACCCCCCTCAAGGGCCAGCCCGAGATCGACTTCATCGTCGTACGCGAAGGAACCGAGGGCCCGTACACGGGCAACGGCGGCTCGATCCGCACCGGTACCCCGCACGAGGTGGCCACCGAGGTCTCCGTCAACACCGCCTTCGGTGTGGAGCGTGTCGTCCGTGACGCCTTCGCCCGCGCCCAGGCGCGCCCGCGCAAGAAGCTGACGCTCGTCCACAAGAACAACGTCCTCGCGTACGCCGGGCACCTCTGGACGAACGTCTTCAACCAGGTGGCGAAGGAGTTCCCCGACGTCACCACCGACTACATCCACGTCGACGCCGCGACGATCTACCTCGTCACCGACCCGGCCCGCTTCGACGTGATCGTCACCGACAACCTCTTCGGCGACATCATCACCGACCTCGCCGCCGCAGTCTCCGGCGGTATCGGCGTCGCGGCCTCCGGCAACATCAACCCGAGCCGCGAGTTCCCCTCGATGTTCGAGCCCGTGCACGGCTCGGCGCCGGACATCGCGGGCCAGGGCAAGGCCGACCCGTCGGCCACGATCCTGTCCGTGGGCCTGCTCCTGCGCCACCTGGGCCACGAGGACGAGGCGGAGCGCATCGAGAACGCCGTCTCCGCCGACCTCGCGGAGCGCGGCGACACGGTCCGCAGCACCGAGCAGATCGGCGACGCGCTCGCCGTACGAGTAGCGGGCTGACCCGGTAGCTCGTCCCTCGACACAGAAGCCGCCGGGTCTGGTTCACCACCCGGCGGCTTCTCGTATGCGGCTCCGGGTGCCACCATCGACCCCTGGGCCGCATTCACGCTGTTTCTTCCTCGGCGCCACGCGAGCGATAATCGAACGTGGGGCCGCGGAATGCAGGGTTACTCGGACGTCCTAGTACGAGACGTACAGGCGTGAGCGCGGTCCGTCACCATCACACCGTGAAGGACTAGTACTCATGACGACGACGCCGACACCCACGATCGAGCTCAAGCCCACATCGAGCCCGCTGTCCAAGGCGGACCGCGAGGCGATCCTGGCCAACCCCGGGTTCGGCCGCCACTTCACCGACCACATGGTGACGATCAAGTGGACGGAGGGCCGCGGCTGGCACGACGGCCAGCTCGTGCCGTACGGCCCGCTCTCCCTCGACCCGGCGACCAACGTCCTGCACTACGCGCAGGAGATCTTCGAGGGCCTGAAGGCCTACCGCCAGCCCGACGGCACGGTGGCCTCCTTCCGCCCCGAGGCCAACGCGGAGCGCTTCCAGCGGTCGGCGCGGCGGCTCGCGATGCCGGAGCTGCCGGTCGAGACGTTCATCGAGGCGTGCGACGCGCTGGTGAAGGCGGACAAGGCGTGGGTTCCGGCGCACGGCGGCGAGGAGTCGCTCTACCTGCGTCCGTTCATGATCGCGAGCGAGGTCGGGCTCGGCGTGAAGCCGGCCAACGAGTACCTGTTCATCGTGATCGCCTCGCCCGCGGGCGCGTACTTCCCCGGTGGGGTCAAGCCCGTCTCGATCTGGCTTTCGGAGGACCGGGTGCGGGCCGTGCCGGGCGGTGTGGGCGACGCCAAGACCGGCGGGAACTACGCGGCGTCCCTGCTGGCGCAGGCCGAGGCCGCGGAGAAGGGGTGCGACCAGGTCGCGTACCTCGACGCGGTCGAGCACAAGTGGGTCGAGGAGCTCGGCGGCATGAACCTGTACTTCGTGTACGGGGACAAGATCGTCACCCCGACTCTCACCGGCTCGCTCCTGGCCGGAATCACCCGGGACTCGCTCCTGACGGTCGCCCGTGACCTCGGCTACACGTCGGAGGAGTCGCGGGTCTCGATCGACCAGTGGCAGGCGGACACGTCCGAGGGCACCCTGACGGAGGTCTTCGCCTGCGGCACCGCGGCGGTGATCACTCCCGTGGGTACGGTCAAGTGCCGCTCGGGCGAGTGGACGCAGAGCGGTGGGGAGCCGGGGCCGGTGACGATGAGGCTGCGGGAGGCGTTGCTGGACGTGCAGCGGGGGACGGCGAAGGATCGGCATGGCTGGATGCATGATCTCGGCTGAGGGCTTGCGGGGGTAGGCCGGTAGGTACGCGCATTGAGGCCGGACCCGGAAGTGAATCTTCCGGGTCCGGCCTTTGTGGTGCTTGGGGGCGGGGCGCGCGCCGCTGTGGGGGTGCGGTGCGGGTTCGTCTGTGGGGGCGGGGCCGCGCCGGTATGTCCGTCCTCGCCATCGTCCGGTGGCCGCGGGGGTTCTTCGGCTGGGGAGTGACAGGAACCGTGCTCCGGGCGGAAATACCGGCACGTCCCCTCAGGCGCGCTCCCGACTGCGGGTACGTGGGGGCTGGTCCCCCCATGGCGACGGGATCTCCCCCGCCCACCTCACAGACCTCCGCTCACCCCCACAGACCCCCGCCCGGGATCACGGGTCGCTGCGGGGTAATCGGGTGGGTGGGTGGGAAAGCTTGTTCGGTCAGGGGTGGGTGCGGGGTAATCGGGTGGGTGGGCGGGGAAGCCTGTTGGGGTAGGGGGTGTGGGGTGAGGTGGGAGAGTGGGGGGATGTTGCGGGGGGTTTTTGATGGGGATGCCGAGTTGTATGACCGGGTGCGGCCGCGGTATCCCGCCGGGCTGGTGGACGAGCTGGTCCGGCAGGCGCAGCTGGGCAGCGGCAGCAGGGTTTTGGAAGTCGCCCCCGGTACGGGCCAGTTGACCGTGCCGCTCGCGAGGACCGGCAGCGCCCTCACCGCCGTGGAGCTGGGACCCGCCCTCGCCGCCGTGGCCCGGCGCAACCTCGCGAACTGGCCGCTGGCCCACGTCGAGGTGGACGAATTCGAAGCGTGGCCGCTGCCTGCGGAGCCGTACGACCTGGTGGTGTGTGCCACCGCCTTCCACTGGCTCGACCCCGCCGTGCGCGTCCCGAAGATGAGGCAGGCCCTGCGCCCCGGCGGGACTCTCGCGATCGTCACCACCGAGCATGTCGCCGGGGGGAGTGCGGAGTTCTGGGTGGAGGTCCAGGGGTGTTACGAGAGGTGGGATCCCGACGCGACCGAGCCGGGGCTGCGGCTTACCCCGGAGAGTGAACTCCGCACCGATACGGGGGAGTTGGAGCGAACCGACGGCCTCGGGCCCGTCGTCGTGCGCCGCTTCGCGCGGGACATCACCTACACCGCCGACCAGTACATCGACGTACTGCGGACCTACTCGGGGCACCGGGCCCTGGATGACCACACGCGGGAGGGACTGCTGGGGTGTGTGCGGGAGTTGATCGACGGTACGTACGGCGGGTCCATCAGCAAGCGGTACCTGCATGAGCTGATCACGGCGTCGGCACGCTGACCGCGGGCTCGACCGCCGGCTCCGGCGCCCCCTTGCGCTCCAGGACCGCGTACGCGATGCCGCCCACCACACCCGACAGCAGGAAACTGCAGTCCACGCCCCCGGTGAGGGAGAGCAGTGGCCCCTCGTAGGACGGCAGGGAGACCGCCGCGAGGCCGACCGCCGCGCCCAGCGCCCAGCTCACCGTCGCCGGGACGTTCCAGCCCGCCCGGTACCAGTAGATCCCGCCCCTGGAGCGGCGGTTGAAGACCTGGAGAGCCTCCGCGTCGTAGGCGCCGCCGCAGCGCACGAAGCCGATCAGGGTGATCACCGCCCACGGTGTGCCGATCGCCGTGAGGAGCAGGACGAAGGACGTCATCGCGTCCTGTGCCTCCCACGCGTAGTGCCCCACGAACACGCACCCCGTGGCCACCGTCGCCACCGTGTACGTCGCCCGCGCCCGCGAAGCCCGCGGCAGGATCGCGTCCAGGTCGAGGCCCATCGAGTACAGCATCAGGCCCGCGTTGCCCACCGAGCCCGCGGAGGCGGCCAGGAGGAGCGGGACCAAGTACCAGGAGGGGGACGCCGAGACCAGCGGGCCCGCGTAGTCGAGCGCCGCGCCCGCCGCGTACGCCGTGAACGTACCGAAGAGCTGCGGCACCAGGAGCCCGGCCAGCAGTCCCGCCCAGGACGCCCGCAGCACCGCCCGGGAGCTGTGGCGCGCGGGGGAGATGTAGCGCGTGTAGTCGCCCAGGAGCGTGATGAACGCGATCGGGCCGCTCAGGCCAGCCGCCACCAGGGCCAGGAGCCACGTCGGCCAGAAGGAGCCCAGGAGGTACCCGCCCGCCTCGGGGAGCGCCGACGTCGTGAAGTCGGGGGCGTAGGCCACCGCCCCCAGGATCAGCAGCGCCGTCATGCCGACCGCCAGTACGCGCGACAGGCGCAGCAGCACCCGGTAGCCGTACACCGCGCCCGTCACCGTGGCCGCGGCGAGCAGCGCGTACACGATCCCGTACGAGAGGCCGCCCGCCGGGAGCCCGATCAGGCGGTGCAGCACGCCCACCATGACGTCGCCGCCGATCCAGACCGTCAGCGCGGTGTAGCCGAGGGAGAGGAGGAGGCCGACGACCGAGCCGACCAGGCGGCCCCGGACGCCGAACTGCGCCCCGGAGGAGGTGGAGAGATTCGTGCCCGTGCGCAGCGAGACCAGGGCCAGGGGCGCGGTCAGGGCCGTGCCGAGGACCGTGCCCGCCACCACGGACGTGACCGACGCCCACCAGCCGAGGCCGAACGACACCGGCAGCCAGCCGAAGACGATCACCCCGAGACAGAGGTTGGAGCCGAGCAGGATCGAGATGAGATCGCGGGGACCGCTGGTGCGTTCCCCGTCCGGGATGGTGTCGACTCCGCGCTGTTCTATCGGCATGAGGGTGCCCCTGACGCTCGATCGTGGCCGCCTGCGCACACAGGCCGCCGTTCGACTGTTTGAGTGCCGCTCAATGTGACCTGAGGCATGCTCGTACGTCAATGTTTCCGTTGAATGAATCTCGTGGTTAGAGTGTCGTTCAAACGATGGAGGTGTGGTGGCGTGCGGCTTACCCCCACGGAACGCGACCGGCTGCTGCTCTTCGGGGCGGCCGAGCTGGCCAGGGCCCGCAAGGCGCGCGGCCTCAGACTCAACGTCCCCGAGGCGACCGCGCTGATCGCGGACACGGTGTGCGAGGCGGCCCGCGACGGGGTCAGGCTCGCCGAAGCGATCGAACGGGCGCGCTCGGTTCTCGGGCCCGACGACGTCCTGCCGGGTGTCGCGGACGTGGTGACCGAGGTGCATGTGGAAGCCGTCTTCGACGACGGGTCCCGGCTCGCCGTCGTCTCGCAGCCGATCGGTGCGGGCCTCGGGAGCGAGGCTCCCGGAGCGCTGCTTCCCGGGCCCGAGCACGCGGAGCTCGCGCCGGTCGTGACGCTCACCGTGCACAACACCGCGTCCGTGCCGGTCTCCGTCACCTCGCACTTCCACCTCTTCGAGGCCAATCCCCGGCTCGACTTCGACCGCTGTGCCGCCTACGGCATGCGGCTCGCGGTGCCTGCCGGGTCCTCCGTGCGCTTCGGCCCCGGCGAGAGCGTCGAGGTCGGGCTCGTGCCGATCGGCGGTGAGCGCGTCGCCATCGGCTTCGCCGGTCTGGTGGACGGCCCGCTCGACGCGCCCGGCGCCAAGGAAGAGGCCCTGCGCAGGGCCGTGGCCTGCGGCTATCTGGGAGCTGACCCAGCCGCAGGCCGAGGAGCAGACGGAGGAGCCGACCGATGAGCATCGATCCCTACGCGTACGCCGCCACCCATGGGCCCCGCGCGGGCGACCGTGTCCGGCTCGGCGACTCGGGCCTGGTGGTCCGGGTGGAGTCCGACGCGCAGCAGTACGGCGAGGAGTTCCTCGCCGGGTTCGGCAAGACGGCCCGTGACGGGCTGCATCTGAAGGCCGCCGCGGTCCGTGACACCTGTGACGTCGTGATCAGCAATGTGCTCGTGATCGACGCCGTGCAGGGCATCCGCAAGGTGTCCATCGGGATCAGGGAAGGGCGGATTCATGCGATAGGGCGGGCGGGTAACCCGGACACCCTCGACGGGGTCGACGTCGTCGTCGGCACCGGAACGTCCATCGTGTCGGGCGAGGGGCTCATCGCCACCGCCGGGTCCGTGGACACGCACGTCCATCTGCTTTCGCCGCGCATCATGGAGGCGTCCCTCGCCTCCGGGGTGACCACGATCATCGGCCAGGAGTTCGGGCCCGTGTGGGGCGTCGGGGTCAACTCCCCGTGGGCGCTGCGGCACGCGTTCAACGCCTTCGACGCCTGGCCCGTCAACATCGGCTTCCTGGGCCGTGGTTCGTCCTCGCACGACGCCCCGCTGATCGAGGCGCTCGCCGAGGGCGGGGCCTCGGGCTTCAAGGTGCACGAGGACATGGGCGCCCATACGCGGGCGTTGGACACCGCGCTGCGGGTGGCCGAGGAGCATGACGTTCAAGTCGCTCTGCACAGTGATGGGTTGAATGAGTGTCTTTCGGTCGAGGACACGTTGAAGGTGTTGGAGGGGCGGACCATTCACGCCTTCCACATCGAGGGGTGTGGCGGCGGGCATGTGCCCAATGTGCTGAAGATGGCGGGGGTGCCGAACGTCATCGGCTCCTCCACCAATCCGACGTTGCCCTTCGGCCGGGACGCGGTGGCCGAGCACTACGGGATGATCGTCTCCGTCCATGACCTGAAGACCGATCTGCCCGGTGACGCGGCGATGGCCCGTGACCGGATCCGGGCCGGGACGATGGGCGCCGAGGACGTGCTGCACGACCTGGGCGCCATCGGGATCACCTCCTCGGACGCACAGGGCATGGGGCGCGCGGGCGAAACCGTACGCCGCACGTTCGCGATGGCCGGGAAGATGAAGACCGAGCTGGGTCCGATGGAGGGCGACGGCGACGGGGACGACAACGCGCGCGTCCTTCGCTACATGGCCAAGCTGACCATCAACCCCGCCATCGCCCACGGCCTGGCCCACGAGGTCGGCTCCATCGAGGTCGGCAAGATGGCCGACATCGTGCTCTGGAAGCCCGAATTCTTCGGCGCCAAACCGCAGTTGGTGCTGAAGTCCGGCTTCCCCGCCTATGGAGTGGTGGGCGATCCGAATGCCGCGACCGACACGTGCGAGCCCCTCGTCCTCGGCCCGCAGTTCGGCGCGTACGGCGCGACGCCCGCCGACATCTCGGTGGCCTTCGTCGCGCAGGCCGCCGTCGACCAGGGCAACGACCAGATGCCCACCCGGCGGCGCCGGGTCGCCGTGCGGGGCACCCGGGGCATCGGACCCGCCGATCTGCGGCTCAACTCCCGCACCGGCTCCATCGACGTCGACCAGCGCTCCGGCCTGGTCACGCTCGACGGCGACCCGGTCCGCTCCGAGCCCGCCGACTCCGTGTCGCTCAACCGCCTCTACTTCCTGTAGCCCGCCCCGCGGTCCTTTCCGCAGCCCTTTCCGCAGTCCTTCCCGCGTTCCTTCCTTCCCGTAGGGATCACCATGACCTTCCACATGCCCGCCGAGTGGGCCCCGCACGAGCGCACCTGGATGGCCTGGCCGGGCCCCAACCCCACGTTCACGAACGCGCGCGAGCTCGCCGAGGCGCGGGCCGCCTGGGCGGGCGTCGCCCGTGCCGTACGCCGCTTCGAACCCGTCACGATGGTCGTCGGCACCGGTCAGAGCGAGTCGGCCCGCGCGCTCCTCGGGCCCGACGTCGAACTGGTCGAGCGCGATCTGGACGACGCGTGGATGCGTGACATCGGCCCCACCTTCGTACGCGACGGCGCTCAACTCGCCGCAGTGGACTGGACGTTCAACGGCTGGGGCGGTCAGGACTGGGCCCGCTGGGAGCACGACGCGAAGATCGCCCGCCACGTCGCCGACCTGGCCGGTGTGCCCGTCCACTCCTCGCCCCTGGTCAACGAGGGCGGCGGCATCCACGTCGACGGCGAGGGCACGGTCCTGCTGACCGACACGGTCCAGCTCGACCCCGGACGCAACCCCGGCCTGACCCGCGAGCAGGCCGAAGAGGCGATCCACGCCCGTATCGGCACGCGAAAGGCGATCTGGCTGCCGAAGGGGCTGACCGGTGACTACGGGCAGTTCGGCACCCGGGGACACGTCGACATCGTCGCCGCCTTCGCCGCGCCCGGAGTCGTGCTCGTCCACTCGCAGCAGGACCCCGCCCACCCGGATCACGAGGTCAGCAAGGAGATCATCGGGGTGCTGAAGGGGCAGACCGATGCCCGGGGCCGCGCCCTGCAGATCGTCGAGGTGCCCGCGCCGACCGTCCTCGCCGACGACGAGGGGTGGGTCGACTACTCGTACATCAACCACTACCTCTGCAACGGCGGCGTCGTCCTGTGCGCCTTCGACGACCCGCGCGACGAGATCGCGGCGGGCATCTTCCGCCGTCTCTTCCCGGAGCGGACCGTGACGCTCGTGGACGCCCGTACGATCTTTGCCGGGGGTGGTGGCATCCACTGCATCACCCAGCAGCAGCCGAAGGTCTCGTAGATCCGTAGATCCCCGTAGATCCCATAGGTCTGGCGTCAGACGAATCACCGCAGGAGTCCCCGTGGCCGAGGCCGCCCGCCGGAAGAACGCACCACCGCGCGAGGACGTGCTTGCCGCTGCCATGGAGATGATCGCCGAGCGCGGCCTGGAGAAGCTGACCATGGCCGCGCTCGGCCGCGAGGTCGGCATGAGCAGCGGCCACCTCCTCTACTACTTCCGCACCAAGGACGAGCTGCTCCTGCGCACCCTGGAGTGGAGCGAGTCCGCGCTCGGCGCCGAGCGCGGCCGGCTGCTCGCACGGCGGGGCACGGCCCGCGAGCGGCTCGACGCCTACGTCGACCTGTACGTCCCCGACGGCCCCGGCGACCCGCACTGGACGCTCTGGCTGGAGGTCTGGAACCGCTCCCTGAACGCCGACGAGGACGAGCGCGACCGGCAGGTCGCCATCGAGAGCGCCTGGCACCGCGACCTGGTGGCGCTGCTCGCCGAGGGCGTCTCGCGGGGCGAGTTCGAGGCCCTGGACCCCGACCGGTTCGCGTCCCGGCTGAGGGCGCTGCTCGACGGATTCTCCATCCACGTGGCGATCGGCCTGCGCGGCACGGGGCGCGACCAAATCCTCACGCACGTAAGGGAGTTCCTGGACGGAACGCTGGCCTCCAGCTCCTCCTAGGACCCCGTTCTCCCCGTCTAGGTTGTACGCGTTCCTGCGGATTGTGTGGATCCTGGCGGTGCGCTTGTATCCCCGTGGGCCCTTGGCTCGGTATCGGGCCGGGGGAGCGACAGGTTTTGGGGGAAGCCATGTCCACTGCCAGACGTGTGTCCTTGAGCGGGACGTCCTTCGGGCGGGCGTCCTTGAGCGCCTTGCTGGTCGCGGGACTGGGCGCGACCGTGTCGCCGGCCGTGGCGCAGGACGCGCCGCACGCGCGGTCGGCGCCGAAGGTGGAGCGTGTGAGCACCGCGGCCGACGGGGCCGAGGCCGACGGGGCGTCGCGCACCGCGTCCATCTCTGCGAACGGCCGGTACGTCGCCTTCTACAGCGACGCGGAGAATCTGACGGAAGGTCATCAAGGGCCGTACGACTGGGCGTTCGTCAAGGATCTGAAGACCGGCGAGGTCAAGCGCCTCAAGAACTCCATGGCCGCACCCGTGATCAGCGACGACGGGCGGTACGCGGCGCACACCGGCTGGGGCGCGCACGGCATCAACGTCTTCCTCACCGACCTGAGCACGGGGGAGATCAAGCAGATCGACGGCAGGCGCTTCAAGTACAGCGCGTCATCGCCCGCCATCAGCGCGAACGGCCGCTACGTCGCCTACGACCTGCAGCCGCAGCACCCGGGAGACCCCCAGCGGGTCGAGGTCTACGACCGTGAGACGGACACCCGCGAGGTCATCAGCGACGGACCGCCGGACTCGGCCCGCGACATGGCGGACCCGTCCATCAGCGCCGACGGCCGCCATGTCGCCTACGAGGACGAAGGCACCGGTGAGGTCTGGCTCCGCGACCGCGCAACGGGCGGCCTCACCCGCGTCGACGACGGCACCCCGTCCAGGCTCGTGCAGGTCAACGGCCGCACGGTGGCGATGAACGGCCCGGACGGTGCCTACGTACGTGACCTGCGCACCGGAAAGGTCCAGCACTTCGCGGGGGCGAGCGCGCAGGCGGTCAGCCGGGACGGCCGTCGGCTCGTCTACGGCATCTCTGGTGCATCCGGCGTCTCTGGCGCATCCGGCGACGGCCGGCCGGAGATCAGGCTGCGCCACCTGCCCAGCGGCCGTGAACGCACCATCGGCCACGGGGGAAGCGCCACGGTGGGGGCGATCGCCGACGAAGGCCGCAGCATCGTCTACTCCTCGGCCGACACGGACATCGTGCCGGGCGACACGAACGGCGTCTCCGACATCTTCTTGCGCCACATCCACTGACGTGTGCGCCACATCCACTGACCGATTCGGGGGAATCACACCATGATCAGCAGCAAGAGAGCCGCCACCGGCCTGTGCCTGGCCGCCCTGCTCGGCACGATGGGAGCGCTCCCCGCCCACGCGGAGCCCGACCCGGAGCCTCCGGCGACCGAGCGGATCAGCACGACCACCACCGGCGAGCAGCTCGCCGACCCGTCGTACGACCCGGCGATGGGCGAACGCCGCGTGGTCGCCTTCACGTCCGACGGAGGCGCCGACGGCCTGTCCGGGGTGTCCGTGAACGCGGCGGGCGGCATCGCGGGCGTCAGCTACGGCGCGAACGGCCCGTCGTACGACGGCGCGCCCTGTGCCAGCGGGCGGATGGTCGGTTTCGTCTCCGAGTCCACGACCCTCGGCAGCCCGCCGAAGCCGGACCACCGGCCGACCGTCTACATCCGCAACCGTGCGGTCGGCAAGATCACCGGCCTCCACAGCTACCAGGGGGTCCGCTTCACTTCGATGGGGCAGCCCCACGTCGATCCCGGCTGCCAGTGGGTCGTCTTCACGGCCACGCTTCCGGCCACCGAAGCGGACCCGGATCCGCAGCCGCGCGTCTACCGCTTCCAGTTCAACGGCGGCACCACCGACCTGGTGAGCGAGGCACCGGCCGAGGCCGCGGGTAAGCCTTCGATCGGCGCCCGCGGGGAGTACGTCTCCTACGAGCAGGGCGGCGACATCTACGTACGGAACATGACCACCGGCGCCCTGGAGAAGGTGTCCGTGGCGCGGGACGGGGGCGCCGCCGACGGGCCGTCGTCCGGCGCGTCGCTCAGCGAGGACGGGCGCCGCGTCGCCTTCGACTCGCGTGCGTCCAACCTCGCGTCCGGCGACCCGAACCGCGACACGAACGTCTTCGTACGCGACCTCGACACCGGCACCACGACGCTGGTGAAGGCCCCGAAGAAGAAGGGGTACACCGCGCAGGCGTCGCTCGCGAAGAACGGCACCCACGTCGCGTACGTCTCGGCGAAGGCCCACGGGAAGGGCTCCGTCCCCTCCGTGTACCTGCGCGAACTGGCCACCGGGCAAACGCGGTTGATCAGCGTCGACCTCAAGGGCGGCCGCAACGACCTCGCGGCGCAGCACCCCTCGGTCAACGAGGACGGCTCCGTCGTGGCCTTCGACTCGGAGTCGGCCGACCTGGTGCCGGGGGACACCAACGGCGTGTCCGACGTCTTCTTGCGGACAGTTCCGGGAGAACCGCAACCGTAAGAGCATCTCGCGCATCACAGACATTGCACGCACCGAACATCAAAGAAACACGGGGGATTTGACCATGCACAGCACCAAGCGCCGAGCCACCCTGGCCGCCGCCGCACTCGTCGCCGCCGTCACGGCGGGCACCCTGCCCGCCGCCTTCGCGGCACCCGACGCCGCCGCGCCCCGCACCGAGGGCGTCAGCGTCACGGCCGAAGGCAAGGCGGCCGACGACCGGTCGTCGGGGGCGACCCTCAGTCGCGACGGACGGTTCGCGGCCTTCGACTCCGGGGCCACCGACGTCGTGGCCGGCGACACCAACGGACTGAACGACGTCTTCGTACGCGATCTGCGCACCGGGAAGACCGAGCGGATCGCCCTCGAAGGGCGTGACGTCAGGAACCCCTCGCTGAGCGCGGACGGGCGGTACGTCGCGGTGGTCACCAGCCCGGCCGGCTCCTACTCGGACTCCGACGTCCGGCTCTACGACCGCAGGACAAAGAAGACCGAGCGGCTCGACGTCGAGCTGCCCGACGGCGCCGCGGGCGCGGGCACCGTCTCGCTGACCCCCGACGCCCGGTACGCCGTCTTCGACGTGAGCCAGCGCGCGGGCAGCCCCGGCGGCATCGTCTTCCTGCGCGACCGCAAGTCCGGCACGACCGAGCGGATCAGCGCCGCCGACCCGGCGAGCGAGGGGCGCACCGCGCACGGGGCGAGCGTCAGCGACGACGGCCGCCGGGTCGTCTACGCGTACAACTACTTCAACGGTCCGCGCGGCGACGACTGGAGCGACGTGCTGCTGCGCGACCGCAAGAGCGGTGAGCTGACCAAGGCCGACCGCTCCCACGACGGATCGCAGACGGAGAAGGAGTCCCTGGAGCCGTCCATCAGCGGCGACGGCCGCACCGTCGTCTTCGAGTCCCGCGACACCCATCTCGTCCCGAACGACGACGACGCCGCCTGGAACGTCTTCGTCCACGACATCGCCTCCGGCAAGAACCAGCGGATCCACGGCACCCAGGGCGGACCCGGCGAGGCCTACACCCGGGCGCCCGCGATCAGCGCCGACGGCCGCCGCCTGACGTTCATGTCGGAACTCACCGAAGCCGGGTCCGAGTACGGCAAGGAGTGGCCCGTCTACCTGCGGGACCTGAAGAGCGGCAGCACCACGCTCGTCACGCCGGACACCACGGGCGGCGCGGCCTCGGCGCTGGTCGCCCCAGGCGGCATCTCCGCGGACGGCCGCAGGATCGCCTTCCTCTCCGGCGACGCGACGCTCTTGAGCGGCGACACGAACGACGGCTACGACACCTTCGTACGCCACGTGCGCTGACGGAGGAGCACGTCATGCGGGCGGCGGCGCCGGACGCGCCGCCCGCATCGTGAGACGGGGCAGCGCGGTGTGTGCGTGCTGTGGCAGGCTGCCACCGTGCTCTCGTTCGCCATGATTATTGGCAGCAGGCGCGCCGGTCCGCAGTGACCGTCTCGTACCACCATGTACGGGCGGACACCGTCGTCTCTTAGACCCGCGCGCAAACCTCTCGTACCCACGAGGGGTTTTTTCGTTTCCTGGCCCAACATCAGCCGGACGCGGAGCGCGAGGGATCATTGAGGCGGTGGAGCCGGTCATTCCGGTAGACCGAGATCCGACACAGGAGCCAGATCAGCATGACGGAAACCAGCACACCCGACGATACGTTCCACGTCTTTGACACCACGCTGCGCGACGGCGCGCAGCGCGAGGGAATCAACCTGACCGTCGCGGACAAGCTGACCATCGCCCGGCACCTGGACGACTTCGGCGTGGGCTTCATCGAGGGCGGCTGGCCGGGCGCCAACCCCCGCGACACCGAGTTCTTCTCCCGCGCCCAGCAAGAGATCACCTTCCGGCACGCCCAGCTCGTCGCCTTCGGCGCCACGCGCCGCCCGGGTGGCTCGGCGGCGCAGGACCCGCAGGTCAACGCCCTGCTGGAGTCCGGCGCCCCGGTCGTCACGCTCGTCGCCAAATCCCATGACCGGCACGTCGAGCTCGCTCTGCGCACGACTCTGGACGAGAACCTGGAGATGGTGCGCGACACCGTCTCCTACCTCGTGGAGCAGGGGCGGCGCGTCTTCGTCGACTGCGAGCACTTCTTCGACGGCTACCGCGCCAATCCCGAGTACGCGAAGTCCGTCGTCCGCACGGCCTCCGAAGCGGGCGCCGACGTCGTCGTCCTGTGCGACACCAACGGCGGCATGCTCCCCGCCCAGGTCCAGGCGATCGTGGGGACCGTGCGCGCCGACACCGGCGCCCGGCTCGGCATCCACGCGCAGGACGACACGGGGTGCGCGGTCGCCAACACCCTCGCCGCCGTCGACGCCGGCGCCACCCACGTGCAGTGCACCGCCAACGGCTACGGCGAGCGCGTCGGCAACGCCAACCTCTTCCCCGTGGTCGGCGCCCTGGAGCTCAAGTACGGCAAGCAGGTCCTGCCCGAGGGCTCGCTGCGCGAGATGACCCGTGTCTCGCACGCCATCGCCGAGGTCGTCAACCTCACCCCCTCCACGCACCAGCCGTACGTAGGCGTCTCGGCCTTCGCGCACAAGGCGGGCCTGCACGCTTCCGCGATCAAGGTCGACCCGGATCTCTACCAGCACATCGACCCGGACCTGGTCGGCAACCGCATCCGGATGCTGGTCTCGGACATGGCGGGGCGCGCCTCCATCGAGCTCAAGGGCAAGGAGCTCGGGATCGACCTGGGCGACGACCGGGCGCTGGTGGGACGGGTCGTCGAGCGGGTGAAGGAGCGGGAGCTCAGCGGCTACACCTACGAGGCCGCCGACGCGTCCTTCGAGCTGCTGCTGCGCGAGGAGGTCGAGGGGCGGGCCCGGCGCTACTTCCGCGTCGAGTCCTGGCGGGCCATCGTCGAGGACCGGCCCGACGGCACGCACGCCAACGAGGCGACGGTGAAGCTGTGGGCCAAGGGCGAGCGCATCGTCGCCACGGCGGAGGGAAACGGCCCGGTCAACGCCCTGGACCGCTCGCTCCGGGTGGGCCTGGAGCGGATCTACCCCCAGCTCGCCAAGATGGAGCTCGTCGACTACAAGGTCCGCATCCTGGAGGGCAAGCACGGCACGTCGTCCACGACCCGGGTACTGATCTCCACCAGTGACGGTGACGGTGAGTGGTCGACGGTGGGCGTGGCGGAGAACGTGATCGCGGCGTCCTGGCAGGCCCTTGAGGACGCGTACACCTTCGGCCTGCTGAGGGCGGGCGTCGAGCCGGTGGAGTAGCCGCCGCGCACCCGGAGCAGCTCCGCCTCAGGACCGCCGTCGGCGGCCCGACTGAGTTAGCTTCGAAGTATGACAATTAATGGGGCAAAGCGAATATTTGTCGCGCTGTCCGGGCTTCTCGTGTCCCTGGGTGCCGTGTCGTTCACGGCGGCGCCCGGGGCTGCGGCAGCCGCCACGGCGTCGAGCGTCCCGGCCGTGGCCGACGCCTGGGAGAAGAGCCCGGTGTACGTGGATCCCGCCGCGTCGGACCAGCTGCCCCGGGCCGACGCGGATGCCCTCGCGCAGAAGATCAAGGACGCCGACAAGCCCGTGTTGGTGGCGGTGCTGCCCGCCGACTTCCCCAAGCAGGACCTCTTCCAGAAGCTGCGCACCGAGACCGGTGTGACGGGGGTGTACGGGATCCGGCTCGGCGACGCGTTCGACGCGAAGGCGGACCGGGCGGTGCTTGGCCGTGCGGCCGTCGCGAACCTCGTCACGACGTACGGGGACGGGGGCGGGGGCGATGCCAAGACCCAGCTGAACGGCTTCGTCGACCAGGCGGTGAAGGACGCCCGCGGCTCGGCGCCCGCTTCGTGGGGCGGTGAGTCCGGTTCCGACGGCGGCACTCCCGTGGGCGCGCTGATCGGCGTCGGCGCGGTGCTCGTCGCGGGTGGCGGGGCCGCGTACGCGGTGGTCCGGCGCAACCGGCGGCGGCGGGCCGAGGTGCAGCGGGCCGCGCTGGAGAAGCTGCGGGTCGTGGTCGACGAGGACATCACCGCGTACGGCGAGGAGTTGG
Organism: Streptomyces sp. NPDC057302; assembly: GCF_042667685.1. Classification (NCBI taxonomy): domain Bacteria; kingdom Bacillati; phylum Actinomycetota; class Actinomycetes; order Kitasatosporales; family Streptomycetaceae; genus Streptomyces; species Streptomyces sp. NPDC057302. The sequence continues at coordinate 131,722 of NZ_JBHUZJ010000005.1, forward strand.
ACCGTCTCGACTTCCACCCCGCGGAGGCGGGCGCGGACGACGCGATGCGCGCGGACTACGAGCGGGCCCTGGACTCCTACGAGAAGGCGAAGTCGTACATGGCGGCGGCGCAGCGGCCCGACGAGGTGCGGGCCGTCACGCAGTCCCTGGAGGACGGCCGCTTCTCCCTCGCCCTGCTCGCCGCACGGCGGGAGGGCCGACCGCTGCCGGAGCGTCGCGCGCCCTGCTTCTTCGACCCGCGGCACGGTCCCTCGGTGAAGGACGCGCAGTGGGCGCCGCCGGGCGGGACCGAGCGGACGGTCCCGGTCTGCCTGCCGGACGCGACACGCCTCGCGGACGGTGAGGAGCCGCTGTCCCGGACGGTGGCGACGGACTCGGGGGAGCGGCGCCCGTACTGGGAGGCGGGCCCGGCATACGGCCCGTGGGCCGGCGGCTACTTCGGGGGCGGGATGCTGCCGGGCCTCCTGGTCGGCACGATGCTGGGCGGGATGATGGCGAGCCCGGCGTACGGGGCGGACTACGGGGGCGTCGGGGACGGTGCCGGGGGCGGGTACGACGGTGGGGACTACTCGGGGTCGGACTTCGATCCCGGGGACTTCGGGGGCGGCGGCGATTTCGGGGGCGGCGGGGACTTCGGTGGGGGTGGGGACTTCGGGGGTGGGGGGTTCTAGGGGGCGTGGTTGACGGAGTCGAGAATTAGCGAGACGATACGTATCGTCTGATGCGTAGCCGTCTTAACTGTCTCGGCCGGCTTGGCTGTCTTAGCCGTCGTTGCCGTCGATCCGGAGGGTCATCCCATGCAGCAGCAGTACGTCGAAGCCGCCCCCGGCATCCGCCTCTGGACGGAGCGGCGCGGCGACCCCGACGCTCCCGCGCTGCTCCTGATCATGGGCGCCCAGGCCTCGGGACTCGGCTGGCCCGACGCCTTGGTCGACGCCCTCGCCGCCCGTCACCAGGTCATCCGCTACGACCACCGGGACACCGGCCGCTCCACCTCCACCTTCGACGAACACCCTTACCCCATCACGGACTTGGCGCGGGACGCGGTAGCCGTCCTGGACGGCCTCGGCATCGAGCGGGCGCATCTGGTGGGCATGTCACTCGGCGGCATGCTGACCCAGCTGGTCGTCGCCGACCACCCCGAGCGCGTCCTGAGCGCCACCCTGGTCGGCACCTGCGCGCTCAGCGAATCCCCGTACACGGCCCCGGACGGAACCCAGGTCCCGGTGGGTGAACTCCCCGGCATCGCCCCGGAGGTCCTGGAGGTGTGGTCCCGCCCGGCCGAGGACAAAGGCCCGGAAGCCGAACTGGACCGCCGGGTGGAGCACTGGCGCGTCCTGAACGGCGGCCAACTCCCCTTCGATGACGCGTACTTCCGTGATCTGGAGAGCGAGATCATCGCGCACACCGGGACCCACGTCTCCTCGACGGCACATGCCCGCGCCGACGACTCCCACATGCTCCGCACCGACGAACTGGCCGGCACGAAGGTCCCCACGCTCGTCATCTCCGCCCCGGCCGAGCCGGTGTTCCCGCCCCCGCACGCGCACCACCTGGCCCAGGCCGTCGCAGGCGGCGGCGCACGCGTGGTGGAGATCGCGGGCATGGGACACGCGCTGCCCCCGGCGGTGCATGGCCCGCTCGCCGAAGCGATCCGCACGCACACGGATGCCGCGCGGCCCTAGCCGCGCCACCGGCGGAACCGGATGTGCCCGCTACAGGTCGCCCAACCCCGTGAGTTCCGCCGACAGCTGCCAGAGGCGGGCCGCGGCCTCGGGGTCGGTCGCCCAGGGCTTGACGCCTCCGGTCAGCATGTCGTCCGTCGTGGCGGGCTCCGCGACGCCGCAGTCCTGGCAGTACGCGCCGCCGTGGGCGTCCAGGAGCGGTGACGTCGCCGCCCAGACCGCCGTGGCCGCACCCTGCGCCGGGCTCTTGAAGCCCTGCGCCGGTGTGCCGTCGGCGGACATCCAGCCCTGCGCGATCTGTTCCTCCCGGGGGATGTGGCGCTGGAGGGGCGTGAGGATGCTGCCGGGGTGTACGGAGAAGGCCCGCGGGCCGGAGCCCGCCGCACTCCCGGAGCCTGCCGCGCTCAGGGAGTCGAGGTGCACGGCGAAGAGCGCGTTCGCCGTCTTGGACTGGGCGTAGGCGAGCCAGCGGTCGTATCCCTGGTGGAAGTGCGGGTCCTCCCAGCGGATGTCGGAGAGGAAGTGGCCGGACGAGGCCACCGACACGACGCGCGACGTGCCCGGACTCAACGCCGGGTAGAGGCGGTTGACCAGGGCGAAGTGCCCCAGATGATTGATCGCGAAGTGGGACTCCCAGGTGCCGTCCGGGCCGACCCGGGTCTCGGGGCACGCCATCACGCCCGCGTTGTTGATGATGATGTCGAGGGCCCGGCGCGTGGCGAGGAAGCGCTCGGCGAAGCGCCGGACACTGCTCTGGTCCGCCAGGTCGAGCTCCTGCACCTCCACGCCGTCCGTGCCGCGCAGCGCCTCCTGGGCGGCGAGCGGCCTGCGCGCAGGGACGACGACGTGCGCGCCCGCCTTGCCGAGCGCCCGGGTGATCTCCAGGCCGAGCCCCGAATAGCCGCCGGTGACCAGCGCCGTCCTGCCCGAGAGGTCGATCCCGGCGAGCACGTCGTCAGCCGTGCTCGCCGCACCGAACGTAACCGGCTCACCGGACGTACCCAACTCACCGAACTCACTGAACTCACCGAACTCGCGGCCGGAATCGTGCTGTTGTTCTTGCCGTGTGGTCATGGGCGTGACGCTAGAAGCTGGACCGCGCTCTAAGGCAAGGACGAAAGTCGGGAGACGAAGTGAGCGAGCAGCACGGCACGAACACCACCTGGCCCATCCTCGACAGCGCGCACGCGGCACTGCGTACGGCCGTCCACGGCGTGCCGGAAGGAGACTGGGACCGCCCGACGCCCTGCGCGGAGTGGAACGTCACCCAGGTGTTGCAGCACGCGGCGGGCGACCAGCTCGGCTACGCCTCGTCCCTCACCGGAGGCCCCGGCCCCGCGGAGAACCCCTTCGCCCCCTCCGGCAAGCTGACGGATTCCCCGCTGGCCCTGCTGGAACCGGCCCTAGTGGCCGCGGCCGAGGCCTGGGGGAGCGTCGACCCATCGGTCCAGGAGGTACGCGTACCGCTTCCGCCCGGCAGCATGACCGCCGCCCTCGGCGTCGGCGCCTGCGCACTCGACGCGGCCGTCCACGCCTGGGACATAGCGGTGGCCACCGGCCAACCCTCGCCCCTGACCGACGAGTTGGCGAGACCCCTGCTGGACGTGGCCCGGCAGATCGTCGAGCCGGTCCGCGCCTTCGCCTTCGGGCCCGCACTCGACGCGGAGGCGGGCGGGGCGCAGGGGGGAGAGGCCGCCGAACTGCTCCGGTACCTCGGCCGTCAGCCCGACTGGGCATAGCGGCCGGGAGGCTCAGGCGCTCTCCGGCGGCGGCAGGCGCCAGTTCCCCGGATGTCCGGGCGGGAGCGCGAGGTCGCGCCGCACCGCCTGGTAGTAGCCCTCGCGTGTGGTCCGCTGGCGCTCCAGCAGTACGGACCACGCGGCGGGGTCCCGGATGCCCTCGCGCAGGAACCGCTCCATCTCGATGACGGTGAGCACCCAGACCCGCGCCTTGTCGACCACGTCCGGCGTGCCGAGCATCAGCAGCGCCTCCCCGGCCGGATCCCGCGCGATGGCGGCCTCCGCCAGGTGGGGCGCCGCTACCTCGGGGGCCAGCGGGTGCGGGTGCGGGTCGTTGCCGAGGTGGGCGGCGACGCGGTAGGTGAGCGTGACGGTCTGCTTCACCACGCGGGCGTAGTCGCCGTACACGGCGAGCCGCCGTTCCTCCCAGCGAGCCGCCTGCTCCCGCTGGAAACGGGCCCGGTCGCCTCGGGTGATCGCCAGATACGAACCGAGCGCACCGACGATCACGCCTATCAGCGCGGGCAGTTGCTGCATGAACTCGGACACGGCCCGAACGGTATAGGAGCCCCACCCACCGCCCCGGCACACATGCAAGGCAAGCCCACCCACCGCCCCGGCACGTATGCAAGACAAACCCACCCACCCCACCCCGCATGCATGCGGGGCAATCGGGTGGGTGGGTGGGAGAGACCCGTCGCGAAGCGGCGGTCCAGAAAGCCAGCGAGGCTCAGGAGCCAGAACAGATCAGGAGCCGGACTTGATCGCGGAGATGTCGAAGCTCAGCTTGATCTTGTCGGAGACGAGCACCCCGCCGGTCTCCAGCGCGGCGTTCCAGGTGAGGCCCCACTCCGAGCGGAGGATCTCCGCCTTGCCCTCGAAGCCGACCCGCTCGTTCCCGAAGGGGTCCGTGGCCGAGCCGTTGAACTCCAGGTCGATGGCGAGCTGCTTCGTGGTGCCGAGGATCGTCAGGTCACCGGTGATGCGGTAGTCGTCGCCGCCCAGCGCCTCCGCCTTGGTGGAGCGGAAGGTCATCTCGGGGAACTCGTCGGTCTTGAAGAAGTCCGCGCTCTTCAGGTGACCGTCACGGTCCGCGCTGCCGGTGTCGATGCTGTCCATCTTCACGTCGATGGAAGCCGTCGATCCGGCCGGGTCCGTGCCGTCCAGGTGCAGCGTGCCCGCGACGTCGGTGAAGGAGCCCTTGACGTTCGTGACCATGGCATGGCGCGCGACGAAGCCGATGGACGTGTGCGAGGGGTCGATCGCGTACTCACCGGTCAGGGCGGCCAGGTCCGGGCTGACCGGAGCGGACACCGTGCCGGTGCCAGTACCGGCGCCGACGGAGGAGGTGACGGTTTCGTTCTTGCGGCCGAAGAGACCCATGACTGCTCCTTGGGGACGAGCTGCGACCGGGAAGGCCGAGCTGCGAGCTACGGGGGTTGTGTCTGTTGAATGTTCAACGAGATTGACTGTAGCGCGATTCAGTTCAACATTCAACATCAGGCACAGCGTCCCGTGTGAGGTGTCTCTCACCCGCCCCTTTGTGGAATCCCTACAGCGCGACGACCCTCTGAGCAGTCACTTCGGGCGCACTGGAGCGAGCTTCTGTTCAGGGGTGCCAGGAAAACGGGCCGGAGACTGTTCAAAGTCGACGGTCCGTTTCAGTAGGCGCCCTTCGTAAGGTCACTACATGACCGTTTTGGACGAGACCGCTTCTCCCGAGGGCGAGCCCACCGACGCGCGTGGGCGCGTGGCCGAGCTGCACGCGATCCGTGCCGAGGCGCTGCGCGGCCCGAGCGAGAAGGCGACCGAGGCGCAGCACGCCAAGGGCAAGCTGACCGCGCGTGAGCGGATCGAGCTGCTGCTGGACGCGGGTTCGTTCCAGGAGGTCGAGCAGTTGCGCCGGCACCGGGCGACCGGGTTCGGCCTGGAGGCCAAGAAGCCGTACACCGACGGTGTCATCACCGGCTGGGGCACGGTCGAGGGCCGTACGGTCTTCGTCTACGCGCACGACTTCCGCATCTTCGGCGGCGCGCTCGGCGAGGCGCACGCCACGAAGATCCACAAGATCATGGACATGGCCATCGCGGCCGGTGCCCCGCTGGTGTCGCTCAACGACGGCGCGGGCGCCCGTATCCAGGAGGGCGTCTCCGCGCTCGCCGGGTACGGCGGCATCTTCCAGCGCAACACCAAGGCCTCGGGCGTCATCCCGCAGATCAGCGTGATGCTCGGCCCGTGCGCGGGCGGCGCGGCCTACAGCCCCGCCCTGACCGACTTCGTCTTCATGGTCCGCGAGACCTCGCAGATGTTCATCACCGGACCGGACGTGGTGCGTGCGGTGACGGGTGAGGAGATCAGCCAGAACGGTCTGGGCGGCGCGGACGTGCACGCCGAGACCTCGGGCGTCTGCCACTTCGCCTACGACGACGAGGAGACCTGCCTCGCCGAGGTCCGCTACCTCATCGCGATGCTCCCCTCGAACAACCGCGAGAACCCGCCCACCCACGACTCGGACGACCCGGCGGACCGCCGCTCCGAGGTCCTGCTCGACCTGGTCCCGGCGGACGGCAACCGTCCGTACGACATGACCAAGGTCATCGAGGAGCTCGTCGACGACGGCGACTACCTCGAGGTCCACGAGCGCTGGGCGCGCAACATCATCTGCGCCCTGGCCCGCCTGGACGGCAAGGTCGTGGGCATCGTCGCCAACCAGCCGCAGTCCCTGGCCGGGGTCCTGGACATCGAGGCCTCCGAGAAGGCGGCCCGCTTCGTCCAGATGTGCGACGCTTTCAATATCCCGATCGTGACGCTCCTCGACGTGCCCGGCTTCCTGCCGGGCGTGGACCAGGAGCACGGCGGGATCATCCGGCACGGCGCGAAGCTCCTGTACGCGTACTGCAACGCCACCGTGCCGCGCATCTCGCTGATCCTGCGCAAGGCGTACGGAGGCGCGTACATCGTCATGGACAGCCAGTCCATCGGCGCCGACCTCACCTACGCCTGGCCCACCAACGAGATCGCGGTGATGGGCGCCGAAGGCGCCGCCAACGTCATCTTCCGGCGTCAGATCGCGGCCGCCCAGGACCCCGAGGCCATGCGCCAGAAGATGGTCAAGGAGTACAAGGCCGAACTCATGCACCCCTACTACGCCGCCGAGCGCGGCCTGGTCGACGACGTCATCGACCCCGCCGCCACCCGCGAGGTGCTCATCAGCTCCCTCGCGATGCTCCGCAACAAGCACGCGGACCTGCCGTCGCGCAAGCACGGCAACCCCCCGCAGTAAGCACGCAGCAATCACGCAGTAACCCCGCAGTAGCCCACAAGGAGAACGCTGCACATGACTACCCCCGACATCCGCGTCGAGAAGGGGCACGCCGAGCCCGAAGAGGTCGCCGCCATCACCGCGATCCTGCTGGCCCGGAGCGCCGCCGCCACCGCGCAGGCTCCCGCGCCCCGCCGAGGCCGCGACAAGGCCGGCTGGCGCCGCCTGGAGCGCACCCCGGGCTTCCGCGCCCCGCACAGCTGGCAGGGCTGAGCCCCACCGCCGCACGGCACCCGACAGGGCCCCGCACCACTTCCGGTGCGGGGCCCTGCCGCGTCCCCGACCGCAGGGCGCCCCCGGGCAAGGCAAAGGGCCCCGCACCGACTGAACGGTGCGGGGCCCTTCACGTACGGGCGAGAACGGCCGGCGCTAACGCAGCCGCGCCATCAGCGCGTGCTCCACGAGCGTGATCAAGCCGCTCTTCGCGTCCGCGCGATGCCGCGCGTCGGTGGTGATGATCGGGGTGTCCGGGCCGATCTGCAGCGCCTCGCGGACCTCGTCCGGCGTGTACGGCTGGTGGCCGTCGAAGCCGTTGAGGGCGATGACGAAGGGCAGGCCCGAGTTCTCGAAGTAGTCGACGGCGGGGAAGCAGTCGGCGAGCCTCCTCGTGTCGACCAGTACCACCGCGCCGATCGCGCCGCGTACGAGGTCGTCCCACATGAACCAGAAGCGGTCCTGTCCCGGCGTACCGAAGAGGTACAGGATCAGGTCCTGGTCCAGGGTGATGCGGCCGAAGTCCATGGCCACCGTGGTGGTGGTCTTGTCCCCGGTGTGGGTGAGGTCGTCGATGCCCGCGGACGCGGACGTCATGACGGCCTCGGTGCGCAGCGGATTGATCTCAGAGACCGCTCCGACGAACGTGGTCTTGCCCACGCCGAAGCCGCCCGCCACCACGATTTTCGCGGAGGTGGTGGAGCGGGCTGTTGCTCCGCCGCTAGAGCTTGCGAAGTCCACTGAGCACCCTTTCGAGCAGTGTCACGTCTGGCTGGCCGCCGGCGGACTCGTCGCCGCCCGGCTGATGGATGGCGACAAGTCCGGCCTCCGCCAGGTCGGCTACGAGGATCCGGGCGACGCCGAGGGGAATGGAGAGAAGTGCCGAGATCTCAGCGACTGACTTGATCTCGCGGCACAGATTGCAGATCCGCTGATGCTCGGGCAACTGGCCCTGCAACTGATGCGGTTGGGCGGTGGTGTGCACCAGCGCCTCGATGGCGAGCTGGTAGCGGGGCCTGGTGCGGCCGCCCGTCATGGCGTACGGGCGCACCAGGGGGTTGCTCGCAGCGGGCGCCGGCTCGGGCGCGCGTCGCTGTGGTTGCACTGGCTGGATCCTGGGGGTATGAGGCTGCTCGTACGGGCTCTGGCGGGGGCCCGGCTGCTGCGGCTGCTGATAGGGCCTGCGGTGCTGGCTGGGCGCGGAGGGGAAGTTGTAACGGTTGGGTCCCCCGTCGTGCGGCCCCTGCCCCTGGCCGTGACCAGGCGACCAGTTGGCCGATGACGAACCGTTCGGGGGTGTTCCTGAGCCTGCCACGTACTCCTCCTCCGACTGTGCCGGGCACCATCATTCTGGAGCCGCGTCCCGAAACCTTACGGCCACGGGACGCGAAAACGCACCGTACGTCTACTAGTTGAGAAGGCTCCCCTGCAGCTCCGCACGCAGGTCGGGCGTGAGTACGGTGCCGGCGCGGTCGACAAGAAGCGCCATCTCGTACCCAATGAGACCGATGTCCGCATCCGGGTGGGCGAGGACGGCCAGCGAGGAGCCGTCCGAGATGGACATAAGGAAGAGAAATCCTCGCTCCATCTCCACAACGGTCTGGGTCACGGAACCACCCTCGAAGATCCGGGAGGCCCCGGCGGTGAGGGAGGTCAGACCGGATGCGACGGCCGCCAGCTGGTCGGCGCGGTCGCGGGGAAAACCTTCGGACATCGCCAGAAGGAGTCCGTCGGCGGAGACCACCACCGTGTGGGACACCCCAGGGGTGTTGTCCACGAAGTTGGTGATCAACCAGTTCAGGTTCTGCGCCGCCTGGCTCATCGGGCTCACACTAACGCTCCTGGTTGTAGGTGCTGTCAGAGCCGAAGCCCTGGCCATTCGTGGTGTCACTGCCTGCGCTGCGTCCCCGCTGGACGCCGCGGCGCAGGTTGCTCAGCCGACCCCGAACGTCCTCGGGGTCGCGGGAGACCTGGGGGCCGCCCTGTGGGGTCTGTTCCGCCGTGCCCTCGACCAGATTGGCCTTGGGCACCCGCTTGGGGAGACCGGACGGGGTGACCCCACCCGCCTTGGGCTCCTTCAGCGACTCGGCGCGGTGCCAGCGGTCGTCGTTGGACGTACGCCAGCTGCTGTCGTTGTTGCCGAACACATCGTCGGCGGGGGCCGCCGGAGCGCTGCCGTTGCCGGCCGCCGCACCGGTGGATCCGCGGCGCGGAAGGCCCGCGGAGGTCGTGTCGTGGACTGCGGACGGGGCCGGCCCGGGACGGTCGAAGCCTACGCGCTCGCCGCCGTTCGCGGGAGCCGCCGGACCGGATTCCGGTTCCGGAGAGTACTCGGCCTGATACGCGCCCGAGTTGTTCTCGTATCCGTCGCGCGAGGGCCAGTCGTCCTGGTGGGAGCGGTCCGGGTAGGCCGCGAACGGCTCGGAGACGGCACCCGTACGAGCGGCGTGGTCGTCGTGACCCGCCTCCGTATAGGGGGTGTCCTGGTATCCGTCCTGCGCCGGGTAGTACGCGTCGTCGTACGCCGGCTGCGCGGCCTGGCCCTGGTCGTACTCGTTGTACGCCGGGGCCGCCGGAGCCTGCTGGTCGTACCCGGAGTCGTAGCCGCCCTGCTGCTGGTCGAAGCCCTGGCGGCCGTCGATCTCGTCGCGGAAGAGCGGACGGCCGTCGGCGGACTGCGCCTGCGCCTCCAGAGCGGCACGCCGCTCCTCGCGCATCAGCGAGCGGCCCACCGGGTCGAGCTCCTGCGCGTCGACGCCGTCACCGTTGTAACGGCTGTCGTCGAAGCCCAGTTCGGCTGCCGTGCGCATCGGCTCGTGGTGGAAGGAGGGCTGCTCCGGGGCGTGCTGCTCCGGCATGATCGAGGAGACCGTGAACTCGGACTCGGGCAGCTGGTTCTCGCCGCCGCCACCATGCGTGATCCCGTCGGGAAGCATGACGAGCGAGGTCGTGCCGGCCTGCTCGCCCGAAGGACGCAGCTGGACGCGGATGCCGTGCCGGTCGGAGAGGCGGCCGACCACGAACAGGCCCATGCGCTGGGAGATCGCGGCGTCCACCGTCGGCGGGTTGGCCAGCTTGTGGTTGATGTCCGCGAAGTCCTCGGCGGTGAGGCCGATGCCCTTGTCGTGGATCTCGACCATGATGCGGCCGTCGGGCAGCCGGGTCGCGGTGACGCGGACCTTGGTCTGCGGCGAGGAGAACGTGGTGGCGTTCTCCAGGAGCTCGGCGAGCAGGTGCACGAGGTCGGTCACGGCGAGGCCGTGGATCTCGGCCTCCGGCACGCCCGACAGCTCGACGCGCTCGTACTGCTCCACCTCGGATGACGCGGCGCGCAGGACGTCGACCAGCGGGACCGGCTGGTCCCAGCGGCGTCCCGGCTCCTCGCCGGAGAGGACCAGGAGGTTCTCGCCGTTGCGTCGCATACGGGTCGCCAGGTGGTCCAGGCGGAAGAGGCTCTCCAGCTGGTCCGGGTCGGCCTCGTTGTTCTCCAGGTCGGTGATGAGGGTCAGCTGGCCCTCGATCAGGGACTGGTTGCGGCGCGAGAGGTTGGTGAAGATCGCGTTGATGTTGCCACGGAGCAGGGCCTGCTCGGCGGCGAGCCGCACGGCCTCGCGGTGCACCTGGTCGAAGGCGCGGGCGACCTCGCCGATCTCGTCCGTGGAGGAGATCGGGATGGGCTGTACGCGCGTGTCGACGCGGCCGGGGTCGGTGCGCGAGAGCTGGTCGACCAGCATCGGCAGGCGCTGCTCGGCGATGCCGAAGGCGGCCGTACGCAGCTGGCGCATCGCGCGGCTCATCTGGCGGGCCATGAGCCCGGCCAGGATGAAGGCGGCCAGGAGCGCGATCACGACGATGGCGCCGTTGATGTAGGCGCTGCGCTGGGCGTCGGCCGCGATGTCCGACGCCTCGTTCACCGCCTTGTCGGCCAGATCGGACTCGATGGTGCGGTACGCGTCGAACTTGGCGGAGGTGGTGGCCCACCAGGCCTCGGGGGTGATGCCCTTGCCGGCGAGGGCGACGCGGGCGCTGGGCTGGGTGGTCTCCAGCTGCGCCATGGCCGCGACCATCGCCTCGGACGACGGCGGCGGGACGAAGGTCTCGCCCTTGGCCTTGGCGGCGGCAGCGGCCTGCTTGGCCTGCTTCTCGCCGTCGGCCTTCAGCTGCTTCTTCGCGGCTTCGAGCTTGGCGACGTCCGCGGGGGTGCCACCGCCGGTGTACTCCTCGATGGCGATGCCTTCGAGGTAGGCGTACGAGGAGATGGCCACCCGCTGCTTGGCGAGGCTGGTGGCGGTGGGGCCGGGCTTGACCAGCAGGTGCGTGCCGAGGGAGCGCTGCAGGGAGAGCGCGGCCTTGGTCAGCGAGATCGCGTAGACCGTGCGGCCGTAGCTGGTGATGTTTCCGGTGCCCAGACCGAGTTCGTTGGCGAACTCCATCAGGGGGTGCTGGATGGCTACGTAGCCCTCTTCGGTCTGCGCGCCGGAGAGCTTGGAGGTGTAGGCGGCCTGCCGCAGGGACTGCAGACCCGGCTCCACCTTGTGGAAGCCTTCGAGGCGGCGCTTGAGGCCTTCCTTCTGCGGCATGCTCGCGGCGGCGGCGTCGAACTCGTCCGCGGCCTTGTCGGTGGCCTTGCGGGCCTTCACGACGACCGGGTCGTTCTTCTTGCCGCGCAGCAGCGGAGCGGCGGAGAGGTCACGCTCTTCGATGAGGCGGTTGCCGTAGTTCAGGGAGGCCTGCACGAGGCGGGCCGTGCTCTCGGCGTCCTGGGCTTCGCTCCAGGTGTCGATCGAGCCCTTGACCTGGAAGCCGCCCATGACGAGGCCGACGAGCACGGGTATGAGGAGGATCGCGTTCAGACGGGTCGGCACGCGCCAGTTGCGCGGGGACATTCTGCCGCCCGTGGGCGCCGGCGGCTCCATGCCCTGCACATCGGTGGGGGACGCCGCTGTGCGCGGCGGCGGGGTGAAGTTGCCCCGCGTGTCCCGCGTAAGCGGCGGTGCGGGGCTCGGCTTGCTTCGCCTCACTCGACCAACAACCTCTCGGCGGCGGGACCTGAACTGGTCCCGCTGTCGTCTCCAAGGCCCGTGCTACTGGGCAGTTCAGCGCATTCCAGCACGTCAGGGGGTCCTCTACCAAACAGTGGGAAGGGCAAGTCCGGAGTGGTGTAAGCCTCAGATAAAACGGTCAAATAGAGCGAGCCCCGCCAAAAGGCGGGGCTCTCGTGCGCACAGCGACACCAAATGACCGCGACGCGTGGCGGCGCCCGGCGAATTCTCTGTCGAAACGTTATGAACACAGCGGCCGTCCGTGTCAAAGGACACAGACAGCTCTGTGGAATCTACGGCAACTGCCGTACGGCCTCGTCTACTTGAGTCGTGCCATAAGTGCGTGCTCGACCAGCGTGATCAAGCCACTCTTTGCGTCCGCACGGTGTCGCGCGTCGGTGGTGATGATCGGCGTGTTGGGACCGATCTGGAGAGCTTCGCGCACCTCGTCGGGGGTGTAGGGCTGGTGGCCGTCGAAGCCGTTGAGGGCGATGACGAAGGGCAGGCCGCTGTTCTCGAAGTAGTCGACGGCCGGAAAGCAGTCGGCGAGACGGCGGGTGTCGACGAGCACGACGGCGCCGATGGCACCGCGTACGAGGTCGTCCCACATGAACCAGAAGCGGTCCTGACCGGGCGTACCGAAGAGGTACAGGATCAGGTCCTGGTCCAGGGTGATGCGGCCGAAGTCCATGGCGACGGTCGTCGTCGTCTTGTCCCCGGTGTGGGTGAGGTCGTCGATGCCCGCGGACGCGGACGTCATGACGGCCTCGGTGCGCAGCGGGTTGATCTCGGAGACGGCGCCCACGAACGTGGTCTTGCCTACGCCGAAGCCGCCCGCCACCACGATCTTCGCGGAGGTGGTGGAGCGGGCCGGCGCTCCGCTGCTAGAGCTTGCGAAGTCCACTGAGCACCCTTTCGAGCAGTGTCACGTCAGGCTGACCGCCGGCGTTCTCGTCGCCGCCGGGCTGGTGAATGGCGACGAGCCCGGCCTCGGCCAGGTCGGCCACGAGGATCCGGGCCACGCCGAGCGGCATGGAGAGCAGCGCCGACACCTCGGCCACCGACTTGACCTCACGGCACAGGTGGCAGATGCGCTGGTGCTCCGGGAGCAGCCCCATCAGCTGCGCCGGGTCGGCCGTCGTGCTTACCAGCGCCTCTATCGCGAGCTGGTAGCGGGGCCTGGTCCGGCCGCCGGTCATCGCGTAAGGACGCACCAGCGGCTGGTCGCCTTCAATACCGTACGACGCGTGAGAGCCGTACGGGTCGTGAGAGGCGTTGGGCGGGGTCATGGATCCTCCGGGCGGGACAGCAGGTGGTCTGCGTGCCGTCTGATAGAGCCGGTGGGGGGCACCAGGTTGGCCGGACGGTGGTCAGTACGTTCGGTCGGTGGGGCGGCCGATGAAGAGAGCTAGTGCAGCAGGCTGCCCTGCAGTTCGGCGCGGAGGTCCGGGGTGAGGACGGCGCCCGCGCGGTCGACCAGGAGTGCCATCTCGTAGCCGACGAGGCCGATGTCGCACTCGGGGTGCGCGAGTACGGCGAGGGACGAACCGTCGGAGACCGACATGAGGAAGAGGAACCCCCGCTCCATCTCCACCACGGTCTGGGTGACGGCGCCGCCCTCGAAGATCCGCGAGGCCCCGGCGGTGAGGGAGGTGAGACCCGACGCGACCGCGGCCAGCTGGTCGGCGCGGTCACGCGGGAAGCCCTCGGACATCGCCAGAAGGAGGCCGTCGGCGGAGACCACGACGGTGTGGGACACCCCGGGGGTGTTGTCCACGAAGTTCGTGATCAACCAGTTCAGATTCTGTGCCGCCTGGCTCGGACTCAACTAACGCTCCTGCTGGTGAGTGGGGAAGCTGCCGGTCTGGCCGGTACCGGCCTGGCGACCCTGCTGGATGCCCCGACGGAGATTCGTCAGCCGGCCGCGTACCTCTTCGGGCGCACGCGAGACCTGCGGACCTGTGCTGTCCTGCTGCTGCTGTGCGGTGCCCGCGACGAGGTTGGCTCGCGGGACGCGGCGCGGCAGGCCGGATGTGGTGACGCCACCGGCGGACGGCTGCCGGACGCGCTCGGCCTGGCGGCCCAGCTCGTCGTTGGGCGAGGTGCGCCAAGAGGCGGCGCTGCCGTTCGTGACGCCGTTCATGGTGTTTCCGCCGCCGGTTCCGTTGGACGCGGGGGCGGGCGTTGCGGCCGGGCGCTGGGGCGCGGCCGGGTTCTGCGGCTGCTGTCCTTGCGGCCGCTGTCCCTGGGGCCGCGAGGGGAGCGGCGATGAGGGCTGCGGGCGCTGCGGACGCTGGGGCTGCTGCTGCTCGGGGGCGCCGGGCGCGGGGGAGCGGTCGCCGCCCTGCGGGTCCTGGGGTCCCTGCTGCTGTTGCTGCTGGAACCAGTTGGTCTCCAGCGTGTCGAACAGCGGGGTGCGGCCGTCACCGGGACCGGCGGGCGGAAGCCCTTCCGGCTGCGAGGGCTGCTGGGGCTGAGACTGCTGCGGCTGCTGGGGCACGGGAGGCACCGGCGGTATGCCGAGCTGGCCGCCCTGGCTCTGACCGGGGCCCTGACCGGAGCCCGGCCCCTGACCGGGACCCTGCTGACCACGCCGAGGCTGCGGCGGCGCACCCGCGCCGGGCGCCCCGCCGTTGTAGCCGGGAGCGCTGGTGCCGGGACGCTGGAACTGGCCCGTACCGGAAGAGGTGTCCTGCCCGCCGAAGACGTCCGGGCGGACGAACTGACCGGTGCCCTGCTGGCCGGGACCCTGGCCACCCTGCTGGCCGGAGCCCTGCGGCGAACCCGCCCCGGGCGGCGGCCCGTTGAAGTCCGGTCGCGCGAACTCGGCGGTCGAGCCGTGGCCCTGCGCGCCCGCGTCGGCCGCGGGGTAGGGGAACTGCCCGGTGGACTCGGGCTCCTCGTGCCCGCGCGGGGTGTCGAAGGGATCGCGCGAGACCTGCGGCTGCGCGTTCTCGTCGCTCCAACTGGGCACGCGCGGCTGCGGGTTGCCCCCGGGAAGCTCGGCACGCGGACCACCGCGCGGCGGCAGCTGCGGCCTGCGCCCCTGGTCCCCGGAGTCGTTCGCCGAGGGGTTCGCGGGAGCGGCGGGGTTCATGGGCCCGGCCGGGTTCACCGGGTTCGTACGCTGCTGAGGCACCGGAGGCTGCGGCGCGGACGACTGGCCGCGGCCACCGCCCTGCCCGCCCCCGAAGAGGCTGCCGCCGGAAGAGCCCGCGCCCTGTCCGGGCGGCACCTGCCGGGGAGGCTGCTGACCGGACGGGCCGGCCGGAGCGGACGGCGAACCGGTGCGCTGCCCCGCGTCACGAGCGGGAAGCGCGGCCCGCGGCCCCGTGCCCGTCACCTGACCACGCGGCGGACCGGCACCGAGACGGCCCGCGGAACCCGCGGGACCCGCCGAGCCGGGGGCGCCGTTTCCGGCGCCGACTCCACGACGTGCGGCGGCGGCGCCCGCGGAGGCCTGGGCGGCGACGGGGCCGCCGCTCTGGCCGGGGACGGGCGCACCGGGCTTGTTCGGCGCCTTCTTGCCGCCCTGGGCGACATCGATGGGCAGCATGACCAGCGCGGTCGTACCGCCGGAGTCCGAAGGACGGAGCTGGATGCGGATGCCGTGGCGCTGCGACAGACGGCCGACCACGAACAGACCCATGCGGCGCGAGACCGAGACGTCCACGGTGGGCGGCGACGCGAGCCGCTCGTTGATCGCGGCGAGGTCCTCGGGGGAGAGGCCGATGCCCGTGTCGTGGATCTCGATCAGCACACGCCCGTCGGGCAGCGCGTGACCGGTGACCTTGACCTTGGTCTGCGGCGAGGAGAACGACGTCGCGTTCTCCAGGAGCTCGGCGAGCAGGTGCACGAGGTCGTTGACCACGCGTCCGGCGACCTCGGTCGTCGGGACCGCGGAGAGTTCGATGCGCTCGTACTGCTCCACCTCGGACGCGGCGGCACGCAGCACGTCGACGAGCGGGACGGGCCGGGTCCACCGGCGGCCGGGCTCTTCACCTGCGAGAACGAGGAGGTTCTCGCCGTTACGGCGCATGCGGGTCGCGAGGTGGTCGAGCTTGAACAGCGAGGAGAGCTGGTCCGGGTCGGCCTCGCGCGACTCCAGCTCGGAGATGAGCGAGAGCTGGCGCTGGATGAGGCCCTGCGAACGGCGCGAGAGGTTGGTGAACATCGCGTTGACGTTGCCTCGCAGGAGCGCCTGCTCGGCGGCGAGGCGGACGGCCTCGCGGTGCACGTCGTCGAAGGCCGCGGCCACCTGGCCGATCTCGTCCCTGGAGTGCACACCGACGGACTCGACGGAGGTGTCGACGTCCTGCGGGTCGGCCTCGGAGAGCTGCTTGACGAGCTCGGGCAGCCGGTCCTGGGCGACCTTGGTCGCGGTGTCCTGGAGGCGCCGCAGCGAGCGGATCATGGACCGGGCCACGACGAAGGCGCCGACGAGCGAGACACCGAGGACGAGCAGGATCAGCGCACCGTTGAGGATGGCGGCCTGCTCGGACTCGTTGCGCAGCTCGCGGGCCTTCTGCTCCATCTCGTTGAGCAGCGTGAGCTCGATCTTGGACATCGCGTCGATCTTGGTGGTGTCGGCGTCCACCCAGTCCTTGTACGACCGCTTGTCCTGGAGCTTGATGCCGCCCTCCTGCCCGAGCACACGCTTGGCGTAGGAGTCGGCGCCCTCGATGGAGGAGTTGCCTCCGTCGATGGGCTTGGTGACCTCGTCGGCGTTGCCGGAGTAGATGCCCTTGAAGGCATCCAGCTTGGAGTTCTCCTTGTCCAGCGCGGCGAAGCCGTAGCGCCGGTCGGTCTCGGAGATCTTGCCGAACGTGCTGTCGCCCGCGGGAAGCGAGGCGGCGATCACGGCGCGCTGCACCGAGGCGTACTCCTTGGCGGAGGAGAAGGCCGTCAGGGCGCGGGTGCGCTGGATCATGTCCGGGTTGCTGGTCGCCTGCGCCATGTCCGAGGACAGGGTCAGCAGCTGCTCGATGAGCTGGCTGTAGGCGTCGACCGTCTGCGAGGTGGAGTTCTCGTCCTGGTACGCGTCCTTGCGGACCTTGTTGATCTGCTGGAGCTGCTGGGTGATCTCGACCGTGTTCGCCCGGACGCCGAGGAGGCCCTTGTCGTCGTCGGTGTTGTCGAGGTCCTGCGTCTCCTGGAGGAACCGGTTGTAGGCGCGGTCGGTCTTCTGCCGGGAGCCCTTGACCACGTAGTCCGAGGAGTTCGCGCCGTGCGCGAGGGGCCCTGCCGAGCGGTCGCGCTCCTCCTGGAGCGCGGAGGCCAGCTCGGTGGCCCGCTTGGTCATGTCCGTCAGCAGCTTCATGTTGTTGAGCTGCTGGATCTCGTCCATGGACTCGTTGATGCGCAGCGCGCCGAGGGACGTCGCGGTGATCACGGGGAGCGCGAGCAGCGAGACCAGACGGGTGGAGATGCGCCAGTTGCGCAGGGCTATTCGCGAACCGGGGCCGGTGGGCGACTTCACGGTGCCCGTCGTGCCGCCCGAGTTCGATGCGCCCGGGTTCGAGGCGCCCGTGGGCAGGCTTGCGCCACCGGCGCCGCGCACGGCCCCGGAGCCGTTGTCGCCGGACGGTGCTTGCCCGGGGTTCTGGGCGTGCTGGGCCGAGGAGCCGCGGTCGGTCCCGCCGCGCTCCGGCTCTGCCGCAGCGCTGCTGCCATCCCTCTTGAAACGTCCCTGCACTAGCGTCGCAACCTCTGGACCAGGCGTCCCTCCGCACAAACGGCGGGACGGTGTCGGCGTCGTGGGGCGCAGAACGCCCCATGGTGGTCGTGAGTGACCGGCGCTGCTCCCCTTTCCCGCCGCCACTCGGCGCTGCGTTGCGCCCCTGCGCGCCGGTTCGATCCCGCGGCGGTCCCGGGAATTCCAGCACAGTGCAGGATCTCCAACAAGGCCCGTGTGTCGCGTCGCGACCTCCGTGACTGGGCGTGAGTGGCGCGTCACGAGACGTAGAAAGCGATCCGGGCAAAACGACCCATTGCGCCCGGCGGACTAGGGGGTAAGCGGTGTCCCAGTGTTCATGATCGGGAGCGGAATGATGGCTTCAGTGGCGCAATGTCCGATTCCAACAAGGCCTCCACGGGCCTGAATTGACCCATTTGCCCGCTCGCTCGTGAGCAAACTCACATCAAGATCAAGGCCTCATCCGGGCTTTGGCCGGGAATTGGATGTTTAGCCTGACGCTTTACAGGGATGGCGAATCCGACAAGCCGCGTCCGTCATACGACGCCACAACCGACAGGGCCTGAAGAGCAGATGAAGACTGTGAAGTCGGCGATGTTCCACAACATAGCCAACCCCCGCCGCACCACCCTCGCCCACCTCACGGACGCACAGGAGGTCGCCCCGGCCGCCGAGCAGCCGGACCACGCCCTGGAACTCCCCACGGTGACGGCCAACCCGAAGCGCACGATCCTGATGGACGCTCCGGCGGAGTTCATCCCGTCCGGCGTCTGAGGACGAGCGCGCGGCGCGATCGGCGCCGGCCGCGGCCGCGGGGGCACAGGAGGCTGGGCGGCACGCGGCCACGTTAGCCTGGGGTGTCAGTCTCTCCCTCCAGCAAAGGGCACCGCTCTTGCGCATCGCCAGGTTCTCCATCGACGGCAACGTCGCCTTCGGCGCGGTCGAGGGTGAAAGTCCCCCCGGAACGACCGACGGGCTCGTCCTCGACATCATCAAGGGCATCCCGTTCGCGGACTTCGAGCTCTCCGGCACGAAGGTCCCGCTGAGCAAGGTCAGGCTGCTGCCCCCGGTGCTCCCCAACAAGGTCGTGGGCATCGGCCGCAACTACGCGGACCACGCGGCGGAGCTCGGCAACGAGGTCCCCGACGTCCCCGTCGCCTTCTTCAAGCCCTCCACCTCGGTGATCGGCCCCGGCGACGCCATCGCGTACCCCTCCTTCTCGCAGGAGCTGCACCACGAGGCCGAGCTGGCCGTGGTCATCGGCCGCATGTGCCGCGAGGTCCCGCGCGAGCGCGCCCGCGACGTCATCCTCGGCTACACCTGCGCCAACGACGTCACCGCGCGTGACGTGCAGAAGCGCGAGAAGCAGTGGGCCAGGGCCAAGGGCTTCGACACCTCCTGCCCGCTGGGCCCCTGGGTGGAGACCGACCTCGACCCCTCCGACCTCACCATCCAGTGCACGGTCAACGGCGAACAGCGCCAGCTGGGGCGTACGGCCGAGATGGTCCGCTCCATCGAGGACCTGATCGTGCACATCTCCGAGGCCATGACGCTGCTCCCGGGCGACGTCATCCTCACCGGCACCCCGGCAGGGGTCGGCCCCCTGAACGTCGGCGACGAGGTCGCCGTCACCATCGAAGGCATCGGCACTCTCACCAACAAGGTGATCAAGCGTGGCTAACGCGACCCCCGTACGCGTACGTTTCTGTCCCTCGCCGACCGGCAACCCCCACGTGGGCCTGGTCCGCACCGCTCTCTTCAACTGGGCCTACGCCCGGCACAACGAGGGCTCCCTGATCTTCCGCATCGAGGACACCGACGCGGCCCGCGACTCGGAGGAGTCGTACGAGCAGCTGCTCGAAGCGATGCGCTGGCTGGGCTTCGACTGGGACGAGGGCCCCGAGGTCGGCGGCCCGCACGAGCCGTACCGCCAGTCGCAGCGCATGGACGTCTACCAGGATGTCGCCGCCAAGCTCCTGGACGCGGGCCGCGCGTACTACTGCTACTGCTCCACGGAGGAGCTCGACGCCCGCCGCGACGCCGCCCGCGCCGCGGGCAAGGCGTCCGGCTACGACGGCCACTGCCGCGACCTGACCGCCGAGCAGCGCGCCGCGTACGAGACGGAGGGCCGCAAGCCCATCGTCCGTTTCCGCATGCCCGACGAGGCGATCACCTTCACGGACCTGGTCCGCGGCGAGATCACCGTCCAGCCGGAGAACCTCCCGGACTACGGCATCGTCCGCGCCAACGGAGCACCGCTCTACACCCTGGTGAACCCGGTCGACGACGCCCTGATGGAGATCACCCACGTCCTGCGCGGCGAGGACCTGCTCTCCTCGACCCCGCGCCAGATCGCCCTCTACAAGGCGCTCGCGGACCTGGGCATCGCCAAGGAGACCCCGGCCTTCGGCCACCTCCCGTACGTGATGGGCGAGGGCAACAAGAAGCTCTCCAAGCGTGACCCGCAGGCGTCCCTGAACCTCTACCGCGAGCGCGGCTTCCTCCCCGAGGGCCTCCTTAACTACCTGTCCCTCCTGGGCTGGTCGTTCTCCGCGGACCAGGACGTCTTCTCGATCCCCGACATGGTCGCCAAGTTCGACCTCGCGGACGTGAACGCCAACCCGGCCCGCTTCGACCTGAAGAAGGCCGAGGCGATCAACGCCGACCACATCCGCATGCTGGACGTGAAGGCGTTCGCGGCGGCCTGCGAGCCGTGGCTCCAGGCCCCGCACGCGAACTGGGCCCCCGAGGCGTTCGACCAGGCAGCCTGGGAGGCCATCGCCCCGCACGCCCAGACCCGCATCAAGGTCCTCTCCGAGATCACGGAGAACGTGGACTTCCTCTTCCTGGACGAGCCCGTCGAGGACGAGGCGTCCTGGACGAAGGCCATGGGCAAGGGCGACCCCGCCGCGCTCCTGACGACGGCCCGCGCCAAGCTCGACGCCGCCGACTGGACCTCCCCGGAGTCCCTCAAGGAGGCCGTCCTGGCCGCAGGCGAGGAGCACGGCCTGAAGCTCGGCAAGGCCCAGGCCCCGGTCCGCGTGGCCGTCACCGGCCGCACGGTCGGCCTGCCCCTCTTCGAGTCCCTGGAGATCCTGGGCAAGGAGAAGTCGCTCTCCCGCATCGACGCGACACTGGCGAAGCTGGCCGCGTAAGCACGCCCTCCCGTACGCGACGAAGGACCCGGAAGCCGCCACGGCTGCCGGGTCCTTCGCGTACGTTCGAAGCATGCCGATCAAAGCCGTGGTCTGGGACGTGGACGACACGATCTTCGATTACGCGCACGCCGACACCACCGGCATGCACGCCCACCTCACCGCCGAAGGCCTCATCGAGCGGTACGAGACCGCCGAGCGCGCCCTGGCCCTCTGGAAAGAGGTCACCGAGCGCCACTGGGCCCGCTTCAGCGCCGGGGGGATCGAGTTCGAGGCCCAGCGCCGCGACCGCGTACGCGAGTTCCTGGACGCCGTCCTGACCGACCAGGAGGCTGACGCCTGGTTCGCGCGTTACCTCGGTCACTACGAATCCGCCTGGACCCTCTTCCCGGACACCGTCCCCACCCTGGACGCCCTCGCGGGCGAGTACCGCCACGCCGTCCTCTCGAACTCGGCTCTGGCCGTCCAGGAGCGCAAGTTGAGCGTCCTGGGCGTGCGCGACCGCTTCGAGGCCGTCCTGTGCGCCGCCGACCTCGGCGTCTCCAAGCCCGCGCCCGAGGCCTTCCTCGCGGTCTGCGAGGCGATGGGGCTGCGGCCCGACGAGATCGCCTACGTGGGGGACCAGCCGGAGATCGACGCCAGGGGCGCCCGTGACGCCGGCCTTCTCGGGATCTGGCTCGACCGCAACAGCGCATCCCAGGAAGGCCCGTCGGGGGTGCACCGCATTACGCGCCTCGCCGAGCTGCCCGCGCTGCTCCGCGCCGATACCCGTTTTGGAGCGCCGTCCACCTTCGGGTAATGTTCTTCCTGCGCCGCCCGAGAAGGCCGAAAGGTCCGGTCAGGAGGCGTAAGTCGAAGCAAAACTCCCGCAAGGGGTTGCGTATCGATGGCCTATGGTGTAATTGGCAGCACGACGGTTTCTGGTTCCGTTAGTCTAGGTTCGAGTCCTGGTAGGCCAGCTCGCAGAGCTTATCTGCAACGCCCCCGTTGTGTAGCGGCCTAGCACGCCGCCCTCTCAAGGCGGTAGCGCCGGTTCGAATCCGGTCGGGGGTACAGATCCTTCCCATGGAAGCAGTCCGGGTCGCACCCACTGCAGCCGATGCAGGATCGCTAGGGCCCCCGTTGTGTAGCGGCCTAGCACGCCGCCCTCTCAAGGCGGTAGCGCCGGTTCGAATCCGGTCGGGGGTACGCAGGGTCTAGCTGGTCTAGACCACAGTGGGCTATGGTGTAATTGGCAACACGACGGTTTCTGGTTCCGTTGTTCTAGGTTCGAGTCCTGGTAGCCCAGCGCAGTACAGCAGGATGAGCTAGCCCCCGTTGTGTAGCGGCCTAGCACGCCGCCCTCTCAAGGCGGTAGCGCCGGTTCGAATCCGGTCGGGGGTACGCGAATTGGCAAGGGGCCTTCCCGTAAGGGAGGGCCCCTTCGTCATTCCTTCGACGCTTCCGGCCCGTCCGAAGGCGCTTGCCCGTAACGGCGGTTGGACTCCTCGGCCTGGGCGAGCCTGCGCAGGCTCAGCAGCACCGGCTCGTAGAGAACGGTGAGCGCGACCGCCGCCTCCAGCTGTTCGTCGGGTGCTTCGTGGCGGTCCACCGAGTCCAGGTCGGCGACGGCCAGTTGACCGGCGGAATGCGCGTACGGCGCCAAGTCGTCGACCGTGCACGGGTATCCGAGCCGGGTGAGCGCGCCGACCGCCGTCACCAGCATTCCGTACGCCGGCGACAGCGGGCCGAGGTCCTCGCTGAACCGCCAGCCGAGCCGGGCGAGCAGGGCGTCCACCGTGTGGCGTGCCGTCTGTGTCGCCGGATCGTCGGCTGGCGGCTGTGGTCCGTGCGGGAGGGCCCAGACCGCTACGCCCAGGCGGAAGTTGCGGTCCAGGGAGTCGTCCTCCAGGGCGGTGAGCACCTCGCGGGCGGACGCGATCGGCACCCGCCCCACCTGGATGAGCGCCCGGACGAGGCGCAGCCGCTGCACGTGCTTCTCGTCGTACTCGGCCTGCGTCGCCGTCACCCGGCGGCCCGGCGGGAGCAGCCCCTCACGCAGGTAGTACTTGATCGTGGCCGTCGAGACCCCGCTGCGTGTGCTGAGCTCCGCCAGTCTCATCGGCTCGCTCCTCCTCTTGTTTCCTCTTGCGCACCCACTTGGGTAGTGGCACTATCCAACCATGGATAGCAGGGCTATCCAACGCTCTCTGGAGGGGGAACCATCGTGAGCACCAAGCCGATCGAAGGCCGCATGACCGCCGATGCGCAGGGCGGTGTCACCGTCTTCACCATCGGGATGCGCATCAACAACTTCCGTGCCGTGCGCAGCTGGTGGCCCGTCTTCCGTGCGATGCCGCGGATGCTCAAGGAGCTCTCCGTGGACCGGGAGCTCGGCATGCTGGGCTACCAGCTGCTGCTCGGTGCTCCACGGGTGCTCTACGTCATCCAGTACTGGGAGTCGCCGGAGAAGCTGCTCGCCTACGCGTCCGATCAGGGCAAGGAGCACCGGCCCGCCTGGGCCGCCTTCAACCGGCGGATGCGGGAGGGCAAGGGGAAGGTCGGCTTCTGGCACGAGACGTATGCCGTGCCGGCCGGCGCCCACGAGGCGGTGTACGTCAACATGCCGGAGTTCGGCCTGGGCAAGGCGACCGGTGTGGTGCCGGTCGGCCACCGGGGGGAGCGGGCCGCCGACCGTCTCAAGGTGGCCTGAGGGCATGAAAAGAACGCCCGAGGGGCCGCCGCGGCGTTGAGGCGGCCCCTCGGGCGTTCTGTGTGGACTCTTGGAGTGGTGCGGATCAGCCGGTGCGGCGCAGGGCCTCGGACAGGCGGCCCGCGGCGTCGATGATGGCCTGCGCGTGCATCCGGCCCGGGTGGCGGGTCAGGCGCTCGATCGGCCCGGAGACCGAGACGGCGGCGACCACGCGGTTCGAGGGGCCGCGCACGGGGGCGGAGACCGAGGCGACGCCCGGCTCCCGCTCGCCGATCGACTGGGCCCAGCCCCGGCGGCGTACGCCCGAAAGGGCCGTGGCCGTGAAGCGGGCGCCCTGGAGGCCGCGGTGCAGGCGCTCCGGCTCTTCCCACGCCATCAGGATCTGCGCGGACGAGCCGGCTTTCATCGTGAGCGTCGAGCCGACCGGGACCGTGTCCCGCAGGCCCGAGAGGCGCTCGGCCGCGGCGACGCAGATACGCATGTCGCCCTGGCGGCGATAGAGCTGCGCGCTCTCGCCCGTCACGTCCCGCAGGTGCGTGAGGACCGGTCCTGCCGTGGCGAGGAGGCGATCCTCGCCCGCCGCCGCCGCGAGTTCCGAGAGGCGCGGGCCGAGAATGAAACGGCCCTGCATGTCGCGCGCCACCATCCGGTGGTGTTCCAGTGCCACAGCGAGGCGATGTGCCGTGGGTCGTGCGAGTCCGGTGGCCGCGACCAGACCCGCGAGGGTGGCCGGGCCGGACTCCAGGGCGCTCAAGACGAGAGCCGCCTTGTCGAGAACGCCGACGCCGCTAGAGTTGTCCATGCGTCGATACTCGCGTCTCACTCTGTGAAACGCAAGTTCAATTTTCCATGGAACACGTCACCCTGTACGTGCGATCCGCGGACCAACGGAAAGCGGTCCACGCGCGGCACGAGGGGTACGGGCGTGGACGAACAATTCTCTAGTTGGGCCGGCACAACACAGCCGGTCGGAGGGAAAGCGATGGGTAGGACACTCGCGGAGAAGGTCTGGGACGACCACGTCGTCCGGCGCGCCGAAGGCGAGCCCGACCTCCTCTTCATCGATCTGCACCTGCTGCACGAGGTGACGAGCCCGCAGGCCTTCGACGGCCTCAGGCAGGCCGGCCGGCCGGTGCGGCGCATCGACCTCACCATCGCCACCGAGGATCACAACACCCCGACCCTCGACATCGACAAGCCCATCGCGGACCCGGTCTCGCGCGTGCAGTTGGAGACGCTGCGCAAGAACTGCGCCGAGTTCGGGGTGCGGCTGCACTCGCTCGGCGACGTCGAGCAGGGCGTCGTCCACGTGGTGGGCCCCCAGCTGGGCCTGACCCAGCCCGGCACCACCGTGGTCTGCGGCGACTCCCACACCTCCACGCACGGCGCCTTCGGCGCGCTGGCGTTCGGCATCGGCACCTCCCAGGTCGAGCACGTCCTGGCCACGCAGACGCTGCCGATGGCCCCGCCGAAGACCATGGCCATCACCGTCGACGGCGAACTGCCCGACGACGTCACGGCCAAGGACCTGATCCTCGCCATCATCACGAAGATCGGCACCGGCGGCGGCCAGGGCTACGTCCTGGAGTACCGCGGCTCCGCCATCGAGAAACTCTCGATGGAAGCCCGCATGACCATCTGCAACATGTCGATCGAGGCCGGTGCCCGCGCGGGCATGATCGCCCCCGACGCCACCACCTTCGACTACATCGAGGGCCGCGACCACGCCCCGAAGGGCGAGGAGTGGGACGCGGCGGTCGCGTACTGGAAGACCCTGAAGACGGACGAGGACGCGGTCTTCGACGCCGAGGTCTACATCGACGCCACCAAGCTCGCCCCGTTCGTCACCTGGGGCACCAACCCGGGCCAGGGCGCGCCGCTCTCGGCGAACGTCCCCGATCCTGCTTCGTACGAAGACGCGTCGGAGCGGTTCGCCGCCGAAAAGGCCCTGGAATACATGGGGTTGAGCGCCGGACAGGCGCTGCGCGACATCAAGGTCGACACCGTCTTCGTAGGTTCCTGCACCAACGGCCGTATCGAGGACCTGCGTGCCGCGGCCTCCATCGTCGAGGGCCGCAAAGTCGCCGACGGCGTACGGATGCTGGTCGTCCCCGGCTCGGTCCGGGTCGCCCTCGAGGCCGTCGCGGAGGGCCTGGACAAGGTCTTCGTCGCCGCGGGCGCCGAATGGCGGCACGCGGGCTGCTCGATGTGCCTGGGCATGAACCCCGACCAACTGGCCCCCGGCGAGCGCTCCGCATCGACGTCCAACCGCAACTTCGAGGGCAGGCAGGGCAAGGGCGGCCGCACCCATCTGGTGTCGCCCCAGGTGGCCGCAGCCACCGCGGTGACGGGCCACCTGGCCTCACCCGCCGACCTGACCGATGCCCCTGACGCCCCCGTCACCGCCGGAGTCTGAGAGCCATGGAAGCATTCACCACGCACACCGGCCGGGCCGTTCCGCTGCGCCGCAGCAACGTGGACACCGACCAGATCATCCCCGCCCACTGGCTGAAGAAGGTCACCCGGGACGGATTTGAGGACGGGCTCTTCGAGGCCTGGCGCAAGGACGGCGAGTTCGTCCTGAACAGGCCCGAACGCCAGGGCGCGACCGTCCTGGTCGCCGGTCCCGACTTCGGAACGGGCTCCTCGCGCGAGCACGCCGTATGGGCGCTGCAGAACTTCGGCTTCAAGGCCGTCATCTCCTCGCGCTTCGCCGACATCTTCCGCGGCAACTCGCTGAAGAACGGTCTGCTCACCGTCGTGCTCGACCAGCAGGTCGTGGACGCGCTCTGGGAGCTGACGGAGGCCGACCCGCAGGCCGAAATCACCGTTGACCTGCAGGATCGCCAAGTTCGCGCCGGTGACATCACCGCCGACTTCGAGCTCGACGAGAACGCCCGCTGGCGCCTCCTGAACGGTCTGGACGACATCAGCATCACGCTCCAGAACGAGCCGGCCATCGCCGCGTACGAGTCGGACCGACCCTCGTACAAGCCGCGGACGGTGCAGGTCTGACACCCCCGCAACACCCTGGTGTACCCCCAATCGTGGACGGTTGGGGGTACATCTGTGTCTGCCCTCCCCGGGGTGCCCGATGACCTGAACGGGTGGTCTCAACTCCCTTGATTCGGACGGCAGAAGAGGCTTGAAATCCCCTTGTACTCGCATCGACCGGGTACCCTCAGGAGGGCGCCGGATGTGGGTAGTTACCCCCTGCGGAGGCGACAACTCGCCCCAGATGGCACAATCGGTGCATGGAACGTGACAGCCAACTCGAGCTCTACGGGCTTGTTGCGGACCAGCTGAAGGAAGCGCACTCACGAGTGCGTGCACTGCAAGTCCCGGAGGGCGTACGGATGGCGCTGACCCGGAAGCTGCTGGTCATTACGGCCGCGGCCAAACACGATCTTGCCGATGCGGCAAGGCGTCTGGAGCGATTGATGGCGTCCCTCGACGAAGCTGAAGAGGGACGATTCCCCGAAGACGCCTGAGCCACAAGGCTCAAACGGCCCTTCGAGGAACCTTCGAGGAACTCATGGACAGCCGAGTTCGTTGCGGCACAAGGGTGATTAGCCCGTTTCGTGTTTGATTTGCGGTATATATCTGCCTAACGTGCGAAAAAGCCTGGCGAATACGCTCGGGCGAGGTCTCCGAAGGGGAAGACGTGAACAAGGCGCAGCTCGTAGAAGCGATTGCCGACAAGGTGGGTGGCCGTCAGCAGGCCGCCGACGCCGTGGACGCGGTTCTGGACGCAGTCGTCCGTGCCGTGGTCAGCGGAGACCGTGTTTCGGTCACCGGTTTCGGCTCGTTCGAGAAGGTTGACCGTCCGGCCCGTTACGCCCGCAACCCGCAGACCGGGGAGCGCGTTCGGGTCAAGAAGACCTCGGTTCCGCGCTTCCGCGCCGGTCAGGGCTTCAAGGACCTGGTGAGCGGCTCGAAGAAGCTCCCGAAGAACGACGTCGCGGTCAAGAAGGCGCCCAAGGGCAGCCTTTCGGGCGGCGGTGCTTCGGCGACCGTGAAGAAGGCGGCGGCCAAGAAGGCCACGGCCAAGAAGGCGACCGCGAAGAAGGCCGCCACCGCCAAGAAGGCGACCGCCAAGAAGACCACGGCGACGGCCAAGAAGGCGTCCGCGGCCAAGAAGACCACCGCCAAGAAGGCGACGGCGACGGCCAAGAAGGCGTCCGCGGCCAAGAAGGCCACGGCCAAGAAGGCGACCCCCGCCACCAAGAAGGCGACCGCCAAGAAGACCGCGCCGGCCACCAAGAAGGCCACGGCCAAGAAGACCGCGCCCGCCAAGAAGTCGGCGGCGCGCAAGACCACCGCCAAGAAGGCGACCGCCCGCAAGAAGTAAGGGCACGAGGGCACTCACGCGCCGGGCCGGGCTCCCAACTGGGAGCCCGGCCCGCGGCGTGTTCGGGGCCCTGGAGAGGACCGGGGCCTTGGGGAGCCTCAGGCCCGGCTCAGGCCCGGCTCAGAACGTCTGCAGCGTCACCAGGGTGATCCGGCGCCGCTCGCCCTCCCCCTCGACCTCGATCCGCACCCGCTGGCCGGGCCTCAGCAGCCGCAGGCCCCCCGCGTCGAACGCCGGAGGGTCGAAGGGCACCGGGGTGCCGTCGTCGAGCAGCACGCTGCCGCTGCGGGTCTCGGAGTCGTACGTGTACGCGGTCGCCTGCATGGGGGAAGCGTACTCAGTCGGCGATCAGCAGCCTCGCGGCAGCCGCGGCCGTGCGCGGCCCGACGCCGAGCGCGAGCGCGGCCCGCAGGTCGTCGCCGGTGTCCACGTCCTGGCGTACGGAGTCGACGCCTTCGAGCGGAAGCTCCACCGCGCCGGACGCCGCGTGCCGGGAACGCGACGCCACGCCGAATGCCGGACGCAATTCCGTGCCGGGGGCCGCGGACAGCAGTGTCGTACCGATTCCTGCGGCATCCGAGAGGAAAGAGCGGGGAAATTGGGCCGCGCCTTCGAGTACCCGGGCCAATTCCATGGACCGCAGCGCGGGGAGATCCGCATTCAGCGCCGCGACGGCCGAATCGGGCCGCCCGGCGCGCACGGCCGCCGTTCCGTGCGCCAGGGCGGCGTTCAGGCCTCCCGCGGGCTCGTCCCGCACGATCCGGGCACCCAGCGCCGCGAGCTCCCGCCCGGCGAGGCCGTCGTCCGTGACGACCACCACATCCCGTACCGAGGGACAGGCCAGCACGGCGGCCACGGTGTCCTGCGCGAAGGCGAGTGCGAGGCCCGGACGCACCATGTCGCCGGTGGCGGCGGTGAGCCTGCTCTTGGCGCGCTCCAGCGGTTTCAGGGGTATGACCAGGGTCCACTGCACGGGGGGCGGCTCCGTCCTTCGCGTCGGGCCCATTGTGACCTGCTGGGCGGGGCACTACCGGGGCCGGGTCGCGGGGGCGGGCGTACGGTGTTCTCGACAGACAGGCAGCCTGGGGCGACACTTGTGCGGCCGACCAGGTTCATGGAGGAAGGTGTCCGAGTGTCCCGCCGCAGAATCGGCTTCTGGTACCGCCTGGCGGCAGTCATCGCCAAACCACCTCTGGTGGTTTTCTTCAAGCGGGACTGGCGAGGAATGGAACACATTCCGGCCGACGGTGGATTCATCACCGCGGTGAATCACAACTCGTATATCGACCCGCTCTCGTACGCCCACTTTCAGTACAACACCGGACGAGTGCCGCGTTTCCTGGCAAAGGACGGCCTTTTCAAGGACGGGTTCGTCGGCAAGGTCATGAAGGGCACGGGCCAGATCCCGGTCTACCGCGAGACCACGAACGCGCTCGACGCCTTCCGTGCCGCGGTCGACGCGATCGAGCGCGGCGAGTGCGTGGCGTTCTACCCCGAGGGCACCCTCACCAGGGACCCCGAGATGTGGCCGATGACGGCCAAGTCGGGTGCCGCCCGGGTCGCCCTGCGCACCAAGTGCCCGGTCATCCCCGTGGCGCAATGGGGCGCCAACCTCGCGCTTCCCCCGTACAGCAAGAAGCTCAGCCTCCTTCCGCGCAAGAAGCTGCAGGTGCTCGCGGGCGAGCCGGTCGACCTCTCGCGCTTCTACGACAAGGAGCCGAGCCCCGAGGTCCTGCGGGAGGTGACCGAGACCATCATGGCCGCGGTCACCGAACTCCTGGAGGAGATCCGGCAGGAGACGGCCCCCAAGGCCCCCTATGACCCGCGCAAGGCGCGGCTCGCGCAACGGCGCAAGGCGGCGGACCGGAGCGGTCGGAGCTTCTCGGACGGCACGGACAGCACCGACGGCACCGACAGCACGGACAGCACGGACAGCACGGACGATCCGGCGAACACCCCTGAGAACACCACGGAGGACAGCAAGTGACGAACCCGGTGAAGGTCGCCGTCTTCGGAACGGGCTCTTGGGGTACGGCGTTCGGCATGGTGCTCGCCGACGCGGGCTGCGACGTCACCCTGTGGGGCCGCCGCGCCGAACTCGCGGACGCCGTCAACTCCACGCACAGCAACCCCGACTACCTCCCCGGTGTCGAACTCCCGGAGAGCCTCAGGGCGACCACCGACCCGGCGACGGCCGCGGCCGGCGCCGACTTCACCGTGCTCGCCGTGCCCTCGCAGACGCTGCGCGCCAACCTGGCCGAGTGGGCGCCGCTGCTGGCCCCCGACACGGTGCTCGTCTCCCTCATGAAGGGCGTCGAGCTGGGCTCCGCGATGCGGATGAGCGAGGTCATCGAGGACGTCACGAAGGTCGCCGCCGACCGCGTCGCCGTCGTCACGGGACCCAACCTCGCCCGCGAGATCGCCGCCAGGCAGCCCGCGGCCGCCGTGGTCGCCTGCCGCGACGAATCGATCGCGCAGCGCCTCCAGACGGCCTGCCACACGCCGTACTTCCGCCCGTACACGAACACCGACGTCGTGGGCTGCGAACTCGGCGGCGCCGTCAAGAACGTCATCGGCCTCGCCGTCGGCATCGCGGACGGCATGGGCCTGGGCGACAACACGAAGGGCTCGCTCATCACGCGCGGCCTCGCGGAGACGACCCGCCTCGGCATGGCGATGGGCGCCGACCCGCTGACGTTCTCCGGACTCGCGGGCCTGGGCGACCTGGTGGCCACCTGCTCGTCGCCGCTGTCGCGCAACCACACCTTCGGCACGAACCTCGGCAAGGGCATGACGCTTGAGGAGACCATCGCGGTCACCAAGCAGACCGCCGAGGGCGTCAAGTCCTGCGAGTCGGTCCTCGATCTGGCCCGCAGGCACGGCGTCGACATGCCCATCACCGAGACGGTCGTGGGCATCGTGCACGAGGGCACACCGCCGGTGGTCGCCGTCAAGGAGCTCATGTCACGCAGCGCCAAGCCCGAGCGCCGCTGACTCCGCGGGGACCAGCGGGTACCCTCAAGCCGATATGAGCAGCGAGAACCTCCCCCAGAGCCCCAAGGCGCACCCCGAGCAGAGCTCTGAGCTGCCGCTCCGCAAGCCGCGTGTGGCCGTCGTGTTCGGCGGCCGCAGCTCGGAGCACGGCATCTCGGTCGTCACGGCGGGCGCCGTGCTGCGTGCCATCGACCGCGCCAAGTACGACGTCCTGCCCATCGGCATCACGACGGACGGCCGCTGGGCGCTGACCGCGGACGACCCCGAACGCATGGCGATCACCGACCGCCAGGTGCCCAACGTGGCCGACCTCGCCGAGTCGGCCAAGGGCGGCGTCGTGATGCCCCTGGACCCGGGCGACCGCGAGGTCGTCTACCACGAGCCGGGATCCGTGCCCAAGGCGCTCGGCGAGGTCGACGTCGTCTTCCCGATGCTGCACGGCCCCTACGGCGAGGACGGCACCCTCCAGGGGCTCCTGGAGCTCTCCGGAGTGCCCTACGTGGGCGCGGGAGTGCTCGCGTCGGCCGTCGGCCAGGACAAGGAGTACATGAAGCGGGTCTTCATCTCCTTCGGGCTGCCCGTCGGCCCGTACCTGGTGATCCGCCCGCGCGAGTGGGACCGCGACGAGCAGACCGCCCGCAAGAAGATCGCTGAGTTCGCCGGCGAGCACGGCTGGCCGCTGTTCATCAAGCCCGCGCGCGGCGGCTCTTCGATGGGCATCACGAAGGTCGACTCCTTCGAAGGCCTCGAAGATGCGATCGAGGAGGCCCGCCGCCACGACCCCAAGATCCTCGTCGAGTCGCTCCTGCGCGGCCGCGAGATCGAGTGCGGGGTACTGGAGTTCGAGGACGGGCCGCGCGCGAGCCTGCCCGCCGAGATCCCGCCGGTGCAGTCGCACGACTACTACGACTTCGAGGCGAAGTACATCGACTCGACGCCCGGGATCGTGCCCGCCCCGCTGACGCCCGAGCAGACCGCCGAGATCCAGCGTCTGGCCGTCGACGCCTTCGAGGCCACGTCCTGCGAGGGCCTGGTGCGCGCGGACTTCTTCCTCACCGAGGACGGGCAGTTCGTGATCAACGAGATCAACACGATGCCGGGCTTCACGCCCATCTCGATGTACCCGAAGATGTGGGAAGCCAGCGGCGTCGGCTACTCGGAGCTGGTGGACCGGCTGATCCAGGCGGCCCTCAACCGGTCGACGGGGCTGCGCTAGCACCCCGTACGGCACCCTGCACAGGCGCTACGCGATCCCCTTGGGGATGGCCTTCCTGACGGGGGCGGCGAAGTCCGTCAGCGGGCTCACGCCGCTCCCCGCGCGCTCCTTGGGCACCGTGACCTCCACGTACGCCTTGCGCAGCGTGGAGGTGAAGCGGAACGAGCCGTCGTCCTGCTCGTCGAGCAGCCAGTTGACGCCGTCCGCCGTCACGCCGTCCGCTTCCGGGTCGTTCATCTCGGTCGGTCTCGCGACACCGCAGCGCAGTATGATCGCCGGGTCTCCCCACCCGGCGGTCAGCTGGGACTTCGGCTCGGGATCAACGCGCCCAAGACCGTCCACCTTCTTCGGCAGCAGCTTGTCCAGGTTCCGGCACAGTTCGGTGACCTTGCTGTCCGGGGAAGGAACCGCGGCCTTCACTGCTTCGTCTGCCGAGGAGCAGCCCGCGGACGCGATCAGGAGTGCGAGGGCGGGAGCTGAGACCAGGCAGCGACGCCGGCGACGGGAAATCTTCACCGGCCAAGGGTAGACGGGGGCTACAAGTGCACGACGGGGCAGGTCAGGGTCCGGGTGATGCCGTCCACTTGCTGGACTTTGGCGACCACCATGCGGCCGAGTTCGTCGACCGTGTCCGCCTGGGCGCGCACGATGACATCGTAGGGTCCGGTCACGTCCTCGGCCTGGATGACTCCTGGGATCTTGCCGATCAGCTCGGCGACGGTCGACGCTTTGCCGACCTCTGTTTGGATCAGGATGTACGCCTGTACCACGGAACCTCCAGGGCGGCCACGAGGATCATGTGGGGAGAAGGGACGCCACGGTACCGCGTCGCCGCTTCCCACGGGGAGACCCAGGGGACCTGTGGCGCGCACTTCGCGGTGGACAGGCAACAGAAGTTGACGGTCATACCGACCGTACCTATGACAGTGACGGCTCGCGACCGCAAGCCGAGCAGCGTGAAAGGGCATGGTGAGTCCCGGTGAAGGGAACCGTCGGCGAGTTGGGGGAGTTCGGGCTCATCAGGGAACTCACCTCTCGGCTCACCTCCACCCCGGCCGTCCGGCTCGGTCCGGGCGATGACGCCGCCGTCGTGTCGGCTCCCGACCGCCGGGTCGTGGCGAGCACCGACATCCTTCTCGAGGGACGGCACTTCCGCCGCGACTGGTCCACCGCCTACGACGTGGGCCGCAAGGCCGCCGCGCAGAACCTCGCGGACATCGCCGCGATGGGCGCCGTACCGACCGCGCTCCTCCTCGGCCTCGTCGTCCCCGCCGAACTCCCCGCGAGCTGGCCCACGGAGCTCATGGACGGCCTGCGGGACGAATGCCAGGTCGCGGGAGCCGCCGTCGTGGGCGGCGATGTCGTACGTGGCGACACGATCACCGTGGCGATCACCGCGCTCGGCGATCTGCGCAACCACGAGCCGGTCACCCGCGCCGGAGCGCAGCCCGGAGATGTCGTGGCCGTCACCGGCTGGTTGGGCTGGTCCGCGGCCGGGCACGCGGTGCTCTCGCGCGGCTTCCGCTCGCCCCGCGCCTTCGTGGAGGCCCACCGCAGGCCCGAACCGCCCTACCACGCGGGCCCCGCGGCCGCCGGGCTCGGCGCGACCTCCATGACGGACGTGAGCGACGGACTCATCGCCGACCTCGGCCACATCGCCGATTCCAGCAAGGTGCGCATCGACATCCGCTCCGGAGACGTCGACGTGCCCTCCCAGATGAACGACATCGGCCAGGCCGTCGGCGTCGACCCCCTGCAGTGGGTGCTCAACGGCGGCGAGGACCACGCGATCGTGGCGACGTTCCCGCCGGACGTGAAACTGCCCGCCCGCTGGAAGGTCATCGGCGAGGTCCTCAACCCCTCGGCCCTGCCGCAGGTGACGGTCGACGGCGCACCCTGGACCAGCAAGGGCTGGGACCACTTCGGCGACAACCTCGAGGACTGAAAGACGATGCCGGCGCTCGGCAGCCACGGCATGAGCGTCGTCACCGCCGTCACCGCCGCCACCGCGCGCCCGTGATCAACTCGGCGACCGTCTCGACCAGTTCGGCCGGACGCCCCCTCGGTCGTCGACCAGGGGGCGTCTCCAAGACAAAAGGGCCGGTCCCCCGAGGGGGACCGGCCCTTTTAGCAACCAGCTAGGTGGCCGCGCTTACTTGCGTCAGCGCGAGACCTTGCCGGCCTTGATGCACGAGGTGCAGGCGTTGAGCCGCTTCGGCGTCCCGCTGACCACGGCACGAACGCGCTGGATGTTCGGGTTCCAGCGACGGGACGTACGGCGGTGAGAGTGCGAGATGTTGTTGCCGAAGCTCGGCCCCTTGCCGCAGACGTCGCAGTTGGCAGCCACGGGTCACTCCAAGACTTCAGATGCACTTACGGTTAATCCCGGCATGCCGGGATCAGTGCAATGATCGTGGGTGGCGTTGCCAGGAGGAATGGCCCGATAGGTATCGGGCAACCGGAGCAGCATACAACGACTGCTTCGATAGAACGAAACTACCATGTCTCGCTCCGGCCCCGCCCCGGGCCCTTCGTCCTTCCCGGTCTACGCTGCGTCCATTCCGGATGCCCTTAGGAGGCGAGCAGGTGCCGCAGAACCTCGACGCCGTCGCGGTGCGCGCCTGGTGCGGCCTCGCTCTGGACGCCCTGGGAGGCGCCCGCGAGGAGATCGACGCGATCAACGTCTATCCGGTCGCGGACGGGGACACCGGAACGAACCTCTATCTGACCGTGGAATCGGCCGCCCAGGCGGTGGACGCCGTCTTCACGGGCCTGGAGCCCGCCCGGCCCGCCCTGGCCGAGGCCGTACGCGCCATGGCGCACGGCGCGCTGATCGGGGCCCGCGGGAACTCGGGCACGATCCTGTCGCAGCTGCTGCGGGGGATGGCGCAGGTCCTGGGCGCCGACCGTGACACCGATCACGCCGACGGCCGGACCCTGGCGCTCGCGCTGCGGCAGGCCGCCGAATCGGCCCACCAGGCGGTCGCGCACCCCGTCGAGGGCACCGTCCTGACGGTCGCCGCCGTCGCTGCCGATGCGGCCTTCGGCGCCGAGGGCGACTGCGGGGCGGTGGCGCGGGCCGCCTACGACGGTGCGTGCCGGGCGCTGGAGGCGACTCCGGGGCAGCTCGCGGTGCTCGGCCGCGCGGGAGTGGTGGACGCGGGCGGACGCGGACTCGTGGCGGTGCTCGGGGCGCTCGTGGAGGCGCTGTCGGGCGAGGCGGTGCTCCTGAAGGCGACGGCTTCGGGCGGGCACGCGCGCGTGGAGCCCGCCGAGTGCCAGGACCCCGCGGCCGACGGCACGGCCCCCGCCTTCGAGGTGATCTACCTCCTGGAGGCCGACGACACGGCCGTCGCACGGCTGCGGACCCGGCTGGACGGACTCGGTGACTCGCTCGTCGTCGTCGGCGGCGACGGGCTGTGGAACGTCCACGTCCATGTGGACGACGCCGGAGCCGCCGTCGAGGCGGGCGTGGAGGCCGGGCGGCCCCACCGCATCCGCATCACCCACTTCGGGGTGGGGGACGCGCACACCGCGGGTGCCGCGCACCCGCCCCGGGAGCGGGTGCAGCGCGGGATCGTCGCCGTCGTACCGGGGGAGGGGCTCGCGGGTCTCTACGCCGAAGCCGGGGCGACCACGGTGCCCACGCGCCCCGGGGAGCCGCCCGCCAGCGGGGAGCTGGTCGAGGCGATCCGGCGGGCCCACGCGCGCGAGGTGGTGCTCCTGCCGAACGACGCCGAGCTGCGCCACACCGCTGCCGCCGCCGCGGAACAGGCCCGCACCGAAGGGGTGCGCGTCGCGCTGATCCCCACCCGGTCCGCGGTCCAGGGCATCGCGGCGCTCGCCGTGCACGAGCCGGACCGCCGCTTCGACGAGGACGTCGTCGCGATGACCTCGGCGGCCGGCGCGACCCGGTACGCCGAACTGGCCGTCGCCGAGCGGCAGTCGTGGACCATGGCGGGCATCTGCCAGGCCGGTGACGTCCTCGGACTGATCGACGGCGACGTCGCGCTGATCGGCGACGACACCACGCGCACCGCGCGGTCCGTCCTCGACCGGATGCTGGCCGCGGGCGGCGAGATGGTCACGCTGGTGCTCGGCGAGAACGTGCCGGACAGCCTCGGCGACGAGCTGGAGAAGCATGTGCGCGAGGCGCATCTGGCGGTCGACACGGTGGTCTACCGCGGGGGACGTCAGTCGGCCCTGCTCCTGATCGGCGTGGAGTAGCGGGCTCCTCGCGCCCATCGCACCAGCCTGACCAGCGGATTTCGCGGACGTACGCCGAATTGTCAGTGGGGTGGTGTGCAATGGATCTCGTGCCCGCGCTCGAAGAACCCCTGAAGAAAGTGGTCGGTCCCGCCACCGCGAAGGTGATGGCCGA
The DNA here is from genome assembly GCF_042667685.1 of Streptomyces sp. NPDC057302. Classification (NCBI taxonomy): domain Bacteria; kingdom Bacillati; phylum Actinomycetota; class Actinomycetes; order Kitasatosporales; family Streptomycetaceae; genus Streptomyces; species Streptomyces sp. NPDC057302. Next base: position 168,207 of record NZ_JBHUZJ010000005.1, read on the forward strand.
GCACCTGGACCTGCACACGGTCGGCGACCTGCTGCACCACTACCCGCGCAAGTACGCGGAGCGTGGCGAGCTCACCCGCCTCGCCGACCTGCCCCTGGACGAGCACGTCACGGTGGTCGCCCAGGTCGCGACGGCCCGCATCCTGACGTTCAACGGCGGCAGGGGCCAGCGCCTCGAAGTGACGATCACCGACGGCAGCGGCCAGCTCCAGCTGGTCTTCTTCGGCCGCGGCATCCACAAGCCGCACAAGGACCTGCTGCCCGGCACGCGCGCGATGTTCGCGGGCAAGGCATCCGTCTTCAACCGCAAGATGCAGCTCGCCCACCCGGCGTACGAACTGCTCAAGGGCGACCCTGACAACCCTGACGGCGCCGAGGACGCTGTGGGCTCCTGGGCGGGCGCCCTCATCCCGATCTATCCGGCCACCGCCAAGCTGGAGTCCTGGAAGATCGCCAAGTCGGTCGACGCGGTGCTGCCCAGCGCCCAGGAGGCCGTCGACCCGCTGCCGCCGAGCCTGCGCGACGGCCGCGAGCTGATCCCGCTCCCCGAAGCGCTCCTGAAGATCCACCGCCCGCACACCAAGGCGGACATCGAATCGGCCCGCGACCGCCTGAAGTGGGACGAGGCCTTCGTCCTCCAAGTGGCCCTGGCCCGCCGGAGGTACGCGGACGCGCAACTCCCCGCGATCGCCCGCCGCCCCCGCGAGGGCGGCCTGCTCGACGCCTTCGACGCCAAGCTGCCCTTCACCCTCACCGAGGGCCAGGAGAAGGTCTCCAAGGAGATCTTCGACGACCTGGCGACCGAGCACCCGATGCACCGCCTCCTCCAGGGAGAAGTCGGTTCCGGGAAGACGATGGTCGCCCTGCGCGCCATGCTCGCCGTCGTGGACGCGGGCGGCCAGGCCGCGATGCTCGCGCCCACCGAAGTCCTCGCCCAGCAGCACCACCGCTCGATCACCGAGATGATGGGCGAGCTCGCCGAGGGCGGCATGCTCGGGGGCTCGGACCAGGGCACGAAGGTGACGTTGCTCACCGGCTCCATGGGCATGGCGGGCCGGCGGCAGGCCCTGCTCGACCTGGTCACCGGCGAGGCCGGGATCGTCATCGGCACGCACGCGCTGATCGAGGACAAGGTTCAGTTCCACGACCTGGGCCTGGTCGTCGTCGACGAACAGCACCGCTTCGGGGTCGAGCAGCGCGACGCCCTGCGCGGCAAGGGCAAGCAGCCCCCGCACCTCCTGGTCATGACGGCCACGCCCATTCCGCGCACGGTCGCGATGACCGTCTTCGGCGATCTGGAGACCTCGGTCCTGGACCAGCTCCCCGCGGGCCGCTCGCCGATCGCCACCCATGTCGTACCGGCCGAGGACAAGCCCCACTTCCTGGCGCGCGCGTGGGAGCGCGTGCGCGAAGAAGTCGAGAACGGCCACCAGGCGTACGTGGTGTGCCCCCGGATCGGCGACGAGGACGACGACCCGAAGAAGGCCAAGAAGAAGGCCGAAGAAGAGGCCACCGCCGAGAAGCGGCCCCCGCTCGCCGTCGTCGAGGTCGCCGAGCAGCTCACCCGCGGCCCGCTGAGCGGCCTCAAGGTGGAGATCCTGCACGGCCGCATGCAGCCCGACGACAAGGACGCGGTGATGCGCCGCTTCGCCGCGGGCGAGACCCAGGTCCTGGTCGCGACGACGGTCATCGAGGTCGGCGTGAACGTCCCGAACGCCACGGCCATGGTGATCATGGACGCCGACCGCTTCGGCGTATCGCAGCTGCATCAGCTGCGCGGTCGCGTCGGCCGTGGCTCGGCCCCCGGCCTCTGTCTCCTGGTCACCGAGATGCCCGAGGCGAGCCCCGCCCGCGCGCGCCTCGGGGCGGTGGCCGCGACGCTCGACGGCTTCGAGCTCTCCCGGATCGACCTGGAGCAGCGCCGCGAGGGCGACGTACTGGGCCAGGCGCAGTCCGGAGTCCGCTCCAGCCTGCGCATGCTCGCCGTCATCGAGGACGAGGAGATCATCGCCGCGGCCCGCGAGGAGGCCGTCGCGGTCGTGTCCGCCGACCCCGACCTGGAGCACCTGCCCGAGCTGCGCACCGCCCTGGACGCCCTCCTGGACGACGAGCGGGAGCAGTACTTGGACAAGGGCTGACAGGCAGCGGCGGCACAAGGGCTGAGAGACTGAGGGCGGATCTTCCCTCACGTACACCGACAAGGACTCAGATGACCCGCGTGATCGCCGGTGCGGCCGGCGGACGTCGCCTCACCGTCCCGCCAGGAAACGGCACACGGCCCACGTCCGACCGTGCGCGCGAGGGCCTGTTCTCCACCTGGCAGGCCTTGCAGGGCACGCTCGACGAGGCGCGCGTCCTGGACCTGTACGCGGGGTCCGGCGCCATCGGCCTCGAAGCGCTCTCGCGCGGCGCCGCCCACGCCCTGCTCGTCGAGGCCGACACCGGCGCGGTGCGCACCATCCGGGAGAACGTGAAGTCGATCGGCCTGCCCGGCGCCGAGGTCAGGCCGGGCAAAGCCGCCCAGATCGTCCGGAGCGGCGCCCCCACGACCCCGTACGACCTGGTCTTCCTCGACCCTCCGTACGTCGTCACCGATGACGATCTTCGCGAGATCCTGCTCACACTCCGGGCGGAAGGCTGGCTCACGGACGATGCGCTCGTCACCGTTGAACGCAGTACCAGAGGCGGAGAATTCTGCTGGCCCGACGGCTTCGAAGCACTGAGGTCCCGTCGCTACGGCGAAGGCACGTTTTGGTACGGTCGCGCCGCCTCTACGTGCGACGACTCAGTGATCGCGCCATGACCGGACCGGAGAGCGAGGGACTTCAGTTGCGCCGCGCCGTCTGTCCGGGGTCATTCGACCCCATCACCAATGGACACCTCGACATCATCGCCCGCGCCTCCAGGCTTTACGACGTGGTGCACGTCGCGGTGATGATCAACCAGTCGAAGAAGGGCCTGTTCTCCGTCGAGGAGCGGATCGAGATGATCCGCCAGGTCACCGCCGACTTCGGGAACGTCGAGGTCGAGTCCTTCCACGGCCTTCTCGTCGACTTCTGCAAGCAGCGCGACATCCCGGCCATCGTCAAGGGCCTGCGCGCGGTCAGCGATTTCGACTACGAACTGCAGATGGCCCAGATGAACAACGGCCTCTCGGGAGTCGAGACCCTGTTCGTGCCCACGAACCCCACCTACAGCTTCCTCTCCTCCTCGCTGGTCAAGGAGGTCGCCGCCTGGGGCGGCGACGTCGCCCACCTGCTGCCGCCGATGGTCCACGAGGCGCTGGTGGAGCGCATCGGCAAGAACTGACAGCCCGTCACCCGGTGTCGGACGGCCACCGACTGGCCTTACAGTCGTGCCGTCCGTCTCCAATCAGCTGTAGAGAGTGGCGAGCACACGGTGGACGTGCAGAAGAAGATCGACGAGATCGTCGACGCGGTCGGCAGCGCCCGGTCGATGCCCATGTCGGCCTCGTGCGTGGTCAACCGCGCCGATCTGCTGTCGATGCTCGAAGAGGTGCGCCAGGCACTGCCCGGCTCCCTCGCCCAGGCGCAGGAGCTCATCGGCGGCCGTGAGCAGCTGGTCGAGCAGGCCCGCCAGGAGGCGGACCGGATCATCGAGACCGCCCACGCCGAGCGCGGCTCGCTGATCTCCGACACGGAGGTCGCCCGCAACTCGCAGGGCGAGGCCGAGCGCATCCTCGCGGAGGCCCGGCAGGCGGCCGACGAGGTCCGCGTCGAGGCCGACGACTACGTGGACAGCAAGCTGGCCAACTTCGAGGTCGTCCTCACCAAGACCCTCGGCTCCGTCGGCCGTGGCCGCGAGAAGCTCCTGGGCACCGGACCCGGCCTCGACGAGCAGGGTTACGAGGACGAGGACGCCCCGCAGCGCAGCACGGACCCCGAGACGCTGCGCCGGGACGCGGACGCGTACGTCGACGCCAAGCTCGGCGCCTTCGAGGCGGTCCTGGCCAAGACCCTGGAGGCGGTCGGCCGCGGCCGTCAGACCCTGCACGGCCGTGCGCCCGCCGACGACCTGGCGGCCCTGGCCGACGGCCTCGGCTCCCAGGCGCACACCACGGACGCCGAGTACCTCGCGGGCCTCACCGACCCCACGGCGGCCCCGGCTCCCGCGGTCCCCGCCCAGGTGGCCCCGCAGCCGCCCCAGGTGCCCCCGCAGATCCCGGTGCAGCAGCCGTACGCCCCGCCCCAGCAGGAGCCCGACCCGTACGCGTACCAGCAGCAGGACCAGTACGCCTACCAGCAGCAGTACGCCCAGCAGGACCCGTACGGCTACCAGCAGCAGGATCCGTACGGCTACCCGCAGCAGGGATACGACCAGGCCCAGCAGCAGGGGTACGGGGACCCGCAGCAACAGCAGCAGCAACAGCAGCAGCACCACCAGCAGCAGGCCCCCGGGGTGCTCGACGAGACCAGTCTCTTCGACACCGGCATGATCACGGCGGAGCAGCTGCGCCAGTACGAACAGGGCCGCTAGCCCCCGCTGCGAGGTCCGTCCGGGACCGGATTGGGCCGAGAGCGAATGGTCCAGTATCCTGGCTCTTCGGTCGCGCGTACGTCCGCGATCCAGGCTGCCCGGCTAGTGAGCGAAGCTCACGACGGGGGCGGCCCTCCTTGAACTTCCAGGATTCGAAAGCAGGAAACGCCCTGAGTGCTCGCCTAGACCACCGCAACCCACTCGTGTTCGACACACACGAGCTGGGTCGGCGTCCCGGTGCGCTGCAGCGGCTGACCCGTTCCATCGAGGCCCCCGGTTCGCCGGACGTCCTCGGTATCGACGGGGTGATCGGAGTGCCGCAGGGCGCACCGGTCGAGCTGGAGATCCGCCTTGAGTCGGTCATGGAAGGGGTGCTTGTCACAGGCACCGCCCGTGCGTCGGCCGAGGGGGAGTGCGTAAGGTGTCTGGAGCCGCTGAAGCTTGAGGTGGAAGCGGATTTCCAGGAGATGTTCTCGTACCCTGACGCCGACGACCGGGGCCGCACCGCGGAACCGGCCGACGACGCCGAGGACGACGAGGACAGGCTCTATCTCGAGGACGGCTTGTTCGACCTCGAACCCGTGCTGCGTGACGCGGTAGTGCTCGCACTGCCGATGCAGCCGGTGTGCCGGGACGACTGTCCGGGCCTGTGTTCCCAGTGTGGAGCACGGCTCGCGGACGACCCGGACCACCACCACGACGTCGCCGACATTCGTTGGGCGGCACTGCAGGGACTCGCCGGGACCATCCAGGACGGCGAGAAGGACGACGTGAGCGGCGCCGAAGCCGGCGTCGACGAGAAGCAGGAGAAGTAGCCGTGGCTGTTCCGAAGCGGAAGATGTCGCGCAGCAACACGCGCCACCGCCGGTCGCAGTGGAAGGCTGCGGTCCCCACTCTGGTTTCGTGTGAGCGTTGCCAGGAGCCGAAGCTGCAGCACATCGCGTGCCCGAGCTGCGGCACGTACAACAAGCGCCAGGTCCTCGAGGTCTGAGCGGCTGGTGAGAGGCACCGTGTCTAGCCACAAAACGGCGGATGACGCCAAGGCGGAGAACGCCAAGAAGCAGGCGGAAAACACGGCCTCGTCCCACACGCTTTTGGAAGGGCGGCTCGGGTACAAACTCGAGTCCGCCCTTCTGGTGCGTGCACTGACCCACCGTTCGTACGCGTACGAGAACGGCGGTCTGCCGACGAATGAACGGCTCGAGTTCCTCGGGGACTCGGTGCTGGGACTCGTCGTCACGGACACGCTCTATCGCACCCACCCCGACCTGCCCGAAGGCCAGCTGGCCAAGTTGCGGGCCGCGGTGGTCAATTCGCGTGCGTTGGCGGAGGTCAGTCGTGGCCTCGAACTCGGTCTCTTCATCCGGCTCGGCCGGGGCGAAGAGGGCACGGGTGGCCGGGACAAGGCATCCATCCTCGCCGACACCCTTGAAGCGGTGATCGGCGCGGTCTATCTGGACCAGGGTCTGGACGCGGCGGGCGAGCTGGTACACCGGCTCTTCGACCCGTTGATCGAAAAGTCCTCGAACCTGGGCGCGGGCCTGGACTGGAAAACCAGCCTCCAGGAGCTCACCGCGACCGAGAGCCTCGGTGTTCCCGAGTACCTCGTCACGGAGAGCGGCCCGGACCACGAGAAGACCTTTACTGCTGCCGCCCGCGTCGGAGGCGTCTCGTACGGCACCGGCACCGGCCGCAGCAAGAAGGAAGCGGAGCAGCAGGCCGCGGAGTCCGCATGGCGTGAGATTCGCGCTGCCGCGGATGAGCGGATCAAGGCGGCGGAAATCGCTGCCTCGGCTCCTGCGGCTCCCGCTGCCGCGGAGGTCGACGGGGGCTCCGAAGCTCCGTCTGCCTGACGCTTTAATATGTGGTGCCGGTCGCCCTTTGGGTGGCCGGCACCAGCTTTTTTCGCCGCTTCGCGGCGGGGTTTCCACCCGCCCGCCCGTCACCCCGGAGTCGAGACCCCATGCCCGAGCTGCCCGAGGTCGAAGTCGTCCGGCGTGGTCTTGAGCGGTGGGTGGCTCAGCGCGTCGTCGCCGATGTCGAGGTGCTGCATCCGCGGTCCGTGCGGCGGCACATCGCGGGCGGTGACGACTTCGGGCTCCGGCTCAAGGGCCACCGTGTCGGTACGGCGATGCGGCGGGGGAAGTATCTCTGGCTGCCCGTCGAGGACAGCGGCACCTCGATCCTCGCCCATCTCGGGATGAGCGGGCAGCTGCTCGTGCAGCCCCAAGAGGCTCCCGACGAGAAGCACCTGCGGATCCGGGTCCGGTTCGCCGACGACCTCGGCACCGAGCTGCGCTTCGTCGACCAGCGCACCTTCGGCGGGCTCTCGCTGCACGCGAACACCGCGGACGGAATGCCGGACGTCATCGCGCACATCGCACGCGATCCGCTGGACGAGCTCTTCGACGACGCGGCCTTCCACACCGCGCTGCGCCGCCGTCGTACGACGATCAAACGCGCCCTGCTCGACCAGTCGTTGATCAGCGGCGTCGGCAACATCTACGCGGACGAGGCCCTTTGGCGGTCGAAGCTGCACTACGAGCGGCCCACCGCCACGTTCACACGCCCGCGCACGGCTGAACTCCTGGGCCACGTACGGGACGTGATGAATGCCGCCCTCGCGGTCGGCGGCACGAGCTTCGACAGCCTGTATGTGAACGTGAACGGCGAATCCGGGTATTTCGAGCGGTCGCTCGACGCCTATGGACGCGAGGACGAGCCGTGCCGCCGCTGCGGCACGCCGATGCGCCGGCGCCCCTGGATGAATCGCTCCAGTTACTTCTGCCCGCGCTGTCAGCGGCCGCCGGCCGGCGCGCTGTCGTAGCGCTCGCGCGCTTCGAGCACGCCGTCCATCCTGCCCTCCACGAAGTGGATGAGGTTCATCAGGCGTTCGGTGATCTCCCGCCCCAGCGGGGTGAGTTGATAGTCCACGCGCGGCGGGTTGGTGGGCTGCGCCTCGCGGTGGACCAAGCCGTCGCGCTCAAGGGCGTGCAGCGTCTGGGACAGCATCTTCTCGCTCACGCCGTCCACCCGGCGGCGCAGTTCGTTGAAACGGAACGTGCCGTCGTGCAGCGCGCCCAGGGTGAGCGCGCCCCAGCGTCCGGTGACGTGCTCCAGGGTGCCGCGCGAGGGGCACTGCTTGGAGAACACGTCGTACGCCAGGTCCTGGGCGGTGGGTTCCATACCGCAAGCATACTCTCGCGCAGCGCTGACCTAGGGGTGGCGCTAACCGACAGTAAGTGGAGGGACTCCGTGTCCTAGAAGCCGAAGTCCTGCGTCCACCAGGGGCCGCCCGGCGCGAAGTGCGCGCCGACGCCCAGGGTCTTGTAGTCGCAGTTCAGGATGTTGGCCCGGTGGCCGTCGCTGTTCATCCAGGCGTCCATCACGGACTGGGCGTTGGCCTGGCCGCGGGCGATGTTCTCGCCGCCCAGGTCGGATATCCCGGCCTTCTCGGCGCGGTCCCACGGGGTCGCGCCGTCCGGGTCGGTGTGGTCGAAGAAGTCGCGCTCGGCCATGTCCGCGCTGAAGTTCCCGGCGAGCGAGGCCAGCGCGGCATCGGCGCGCACGGGGGAGCAGCCGACCTTGGCCCGCTCCGCGTTGACCAGGGTGAGCACCGCGGCCTCGGCCGCGTTCTCGGCGGACGGCGACTTCGAGCCGGTGACCGGCGGGGCCTTCGGCTTCTCGGAGGGAGCGGTGCGCGAAGGGCTCGGGGGCGTCGTCTTCTCGTTCTTCTTCTCGTCGGTGTCCGGCGCGGGCGCCTGGGTCGACGGCTTCTTCGACGGCTCGGCCGAGGGCTTGTCGGCGGACTTCGAGGGCGCGGGGGCCGGGGCGTCGGGCCGCTCGGAGCCGCGGCTCGGCGGGGCCGACTCGCGGTCGGCGGTGCCGCTGTCGCCGCCCTGCGGGGCCACCTCGCTCGGTGTGGTGGCGGCACGCACCTTGTTCGAGTCGCCGCCACCGCCCAGGGAGTAGTTGTCGGCGCCGGGCACCAGGCCGGTGGCGACGGCCACGGCGCCCATGGCGACGGCTGCCGAGACACCGAGCAGGCCGGTGCGCACCGGAGCCGCACGGCGGCCCTTGCGGCGGTGCGTGACGGTGGCGGGGCGGGGCTCCGGGACGCCGGCGTGCTCGCCCGCGTACACGTCGGAGACTCCAGTGGCGCGGCCGGTGGCGGCTGCCCCTGCGCCGGAGCGTCGGTGGCGTCCCATCTCCTGGCCTTCCTCGTCCTGGCGGTCAACGTGGCTCACCCATACGGGTGAGGCTCATCGAGTCGGGACTGTACGCGATGGCGCATGGGGACGAAGTGCTCCGAGAGCAATTGGCCGGTTAGCGTGCACCCATGAACGAAGAAGTCAGAGTCACGGCATGGGTGCGTGGCCAGGTGCAAGGCGTGGGATTCCGCTGGTTCACGCGTGCCAAGGCTCTGGAGATCGGGGGCCTGAGTGGTTTTGCTCTCAATCTGGACGACGGCCGTGTGCAAGTCGTCGCCGAGGGTGCGCGTGCGGGTGCCCAGGGGCTGCTCGACTGGCTCCGGGAGGGCGACACACCCGGCCGCGTCGATGGTGTCACTGAGATCTGGGACACTCCGCGCGGCATCTACGACACGTTCGCGATTCGCTGACGGAGAGCCGTCGGGTGGGGGCGCGCGGATGGGGTCACGGCAACTGCCCGGGGCAGGAAACGCCTGGTGGTTGCCAAGAACGGTCCGTCGTGGCAGGCTCCCCGGTGAAGGATGATCGACACGCCCCCAGGGCCCCGCAGCAGAGGCAGCGCCGCCGTTCTTACGGCCGCAGGCCCCCGGGTTGCCCGCCAATACGGGGCGTGATCGTGTTGACCGTCAAACTTTTTGGTGAGACTCTGGAATCCCCGCGCACCTTAGCTGTTTGGCATGTGAGAACGGCCAGCAAGACCCAGCACGAACAACGAGTGCCAAGCACCGCGGGTGCGAATCCCTCACGACCCACACCGCTTCGGTCGGTCACTCATTGTGGAGGACCATCCATCATGGCAAAGGCGCTTCTCGGTTACGTCGGCGGTTCCGACCCGCGACTTCTCGCCGAGATGCGACGGCTCCAGCAGCGCGTTCAGGACCTGGAATCTGAGCTTGTGAAGATCCAGGCCGAGAACGACGCGCTCGCGGCTGCCGCTTCTCACGAATCTCTCCTGGAGAGCATCGACGTACCCCAGGCGGAGCCTGCGCTCACCTGACCACCAACTCAGTAAGGCGCTCATGTAAGGCGCTCACCTCGCACGATCTTGCGTCACGCGTCATTGGTCGCGTCATGCTCTCTCGGGTCTGCGAGGTGCCTGTGAACAGTGCCTCTTAACGCACGTGGTCGGGCTGCCACGGCAGCCGCCTGTCCAGATCTGCAAGGGACGCTTCGGCGTCCCTTCTTTCTTGCCGCCGCGTAGCCTGTTTCCTTTACATCTGATGTGCCCTGCACCTTCCTGGGTGAAACGGTCAGTGAAAGGTAGAGTCCGGCGGCGTGCACCTCAAGGCCTTGACCCTGCGCGGTTTCAAATCCTTCGCGTCGGCGACGACGCTGAAGTTCGAGCCGGGCATCACCTGCGTCGTCGGACCGAACGGCTCCGGCAAGTCCAATGTCGTGGACGCGCTGTCCTGGGTGATGGGCGAACAGGGCGCCAAGTCGCTGCGCGGCGGCAAGATGGAGGACGTCATCTTCGCCGGCACCACCGGGCGCCCCCCGCTCGGCCGCGCCGAGGTCTCCCTCACCATCGACAACTCCGACGGCGCCCTGCCCATCGAGTACGCCGAAGTCACCATCACGCGGATCATGTTCCGCAACGGCGGCAGCGAGTACCAGATCAACGGGGACACCTGCCGGCTGCTCGACATCCAGGAACTGCTCTCGGACTCCGGCATCGGGCGCGAGATGCACGTCATCGTCGGGCAGGGCCAGCTCGACGGCGTCCTGCACGCCGACCCCATGGGGCGCCGCGCCTTCATCGAGGAGGCCGCCGGTGTCCTCAAGCACCGCAAGCGCAAAGAGAAGGCGCTGCGCAAGCTCGACGCGATGCAGGCCAACCTCGCCCGCGTCCAGGACCTGACCGACGAGCTCAGGCGCCAGCTCAAGCCGCTCGGCAGACAGGCCGCCGTGGCGCGCAGGGCCGCCGTCATCCAGGCCGATCTGCGCGACACCCGCCTTCGGCTGCTCGCCGACGATCTCGTACGCCTGCGGGACGCCCTGCGCACCGAGGTCGCCGACGAGGCGGAGCTCAAGCGGCGCAAGGACACCGCGGAGGCCGCGCTGAAGAAGGCGCTCCAGCGGGAGGCGGAGCTGGAGGACGAGGTGCGCCGCCTGACGCCGCGGCTCCAGCGGGCGCAGCAGACCTGGTACGAGCTCTCGCAGCTGGCCGAGCGGGTGCGCGGCACGGTGTCGCTCGCCGATGCCCGGGTCAAGAGCGCGAGCGCCGCGCCCCCGGAGGAGCGGCGTGGACGTGACCCCGAGGACATGGAGCGCGAGGCCGCGCGGATCCGTGAGCAGGAGGCGGAGCTGGAAGCCGCCCTCGAAGCGGCCGAACACGCGCTTGAAGACACCATCGGCCACCGTGCCGATCTGGAGCGGGAGCTCGCGGTCGAGGAGCGCCGCCTCAAGGACGTGGCACGGTCCATCGCCGACCGGCGCGAGGGGCTGGCGCGGCTGAACGGCCAGGTCAACGCGGCACGTTCGCGGGCGGGCTCCGCGCAGGCCGAGATCGACCGGCTCGCCGTGGCACGCGACGAGGCGGGGGAGCGCGCGGTCGCGGCCCAGGAGGAGTACGAGCAGCTCAAGGCGGAGGTCGACGGGCTCGACGCCGGTGACACGGAGCTCGGCGAGCGGCACGACGAGGCGAAGCGTTCCCTCAGTCAGGCCGAAGGCGAGCTGACCGCGGCCCGGGAGGCGGCCACCGCGGCCGAGCGCAAGCGGGCCGCGGTCGCCGCCCGGCACGAGGCGCTCGCGCTCGGCCTGCGCCGCAAGGACGGCACCGGGGCGCTGCTCGCCGCCAAGGACCGCCTCACGGGACTGCTCGGACCGGCGGCCGAACTGCTCTCGATCGCCCCGGGCCACGAGGTCGCCGTGGCGGCGGCGTTCGGCGCGGCGGCGGACGCGATCGCCGTGACCACCCCGGCGTCGGCGGCGGAAGCCATCAGGCTGCTGCGCAAGCAGGACGCGGGGCGGGCCGCGCTGCTCCTGGCCAGTGCCCAGGAGACGCCGGGCGGCGACCCCCGTGACGTACGGCCGGAAGGCGCCGAAGGACCGGCACTGGTCGCCGAACTGGTGCGCGGGCCGGAGGAGTTGATGCCCGCGGTGCGGCGGTTGCTGCGGGGGATGGTCGCCGTGGGCACCCTGGAGGACGCCGAGGACTTCGTCTACGCCCATCCGGAGCTGACCGCCGTGACCGCCGAGGGGGACCTGCTCGGGGCGCACTTCGCGCAGGGCGGGTCCGCCGGGGCGCCGAGCCTTCTCGAAGTGCAGGCCTCCGTCGACGAGGCGGCGGCCGAGCTGGAGCAACTGGCGGAGCAGTGCGAGCAGTTGGCGCACGCCCAGCAGGATGCGGGCGAGCGGCGCAAGGAAGCCGCCGCGCTCGTCGAGGAGCTGGGGGAGCGCAGGCGCACCGCCGACCGGGAGAAGTCCTCGGTGGCGCAGCAGCTGGGCGCGCTCGCCGGGCAGGCGCGTGGCGCGGTGGGCGAGGCCGAGCGCAGTGCGGCAGCCGCGGCCAAGGCCCAGGAGGCGCTGGACAAGGCGGTCGAGGACGCCGAGGAACTGGCCGAGCGGCTCGCGGTGGCCCAGGAGGCGCCGGTGGAGGAGGAGCCCGACACCGCCGTACGGGACCGCCTTGCCGCCGACGGGGCCAATGCCCGGCAGACCGAGATGGAGGCCAGGCTCCAGGTGCGTACGCACGAGGAGCGGGTCAAGGGGCTTTCGGGGCGGGCCGACTCGCTCGACCGGGGTGCCCGCGCCGAACGCGAGGCACGCGCGCGTGCCGAGCAGCGCAAGGCCCGGATGCGGCACGAGGCGGCGGTCGCCGAGGCCGTCGCCCGGGGCGCGCGGCAGCTGCTCGCGCATGTCGAGGTCTCCCTCGTGCGGGCCCAGGAGGAACGTGCCGCCGCCGAGCGCGCCAAGGAGGTCCGGGAGCGGGATCTGACCGCCGAGCGGAGCCAGGGGCGCGACCTCAAGGCGGAGCTCGACACATTGACCGATTCAGTTCACCGCGGCGAGGTACTCGGTGCCGAGAAGCGGCTGCGGATCGAGCAGCTGGAGTCCAAGGCACTGGAGGAACTCGGTGTGGAACCGGCAGGACTCGTCTCCGACTACGGCCCCGACCAGCTTGTGCCCCCCTCGCCCGCGGCCGAGGGCGAGGAGCTGCCCGAGGATCCGGAGCACCCGCGCAACCGGCCCGTGCCGTACGTACGCGGTGAGCAGGAGAAGCGGCTGAGGTCAGCCGAACGGGCGTACCAGCAGCTCGGAAAGGTGAACCCGCTCGCCCTTGAGGAGTTCGCCGCACTCGAGGAGCGCCACAAGTTCCTGAGCGAGCAGCTCGAAGACCTGAAGAAGACGCGGACCGATCTCCTGCAAGTGGTGAAGGAGGTCGACGAGCGCGTCGAGCAGGTCTTCACCGAGGCCTACCGGGACACGGCCCGGGAGTTCGAGGGCGTGTTCTCGCGGCTCTTCCCCGGCGGCGAGGGGCGGCTCGTCCTGACCGACCCCGGCAACATGCTCGCCACGGGGGTCGACGTCGAGGCGCGCCCGCCCGGCAAGAAGGTCAAGCGGCTCTCGCTGCTCTCCGGCGGTGAGCGGTCCCTGACGGCCGTCGCGCTGCTCGTCTCGATCTTCAAGGCACGGCCGAGTCCCTTCTATGTGATGGACGAGGTCGAGGCCGCACTCGACGACACCAACCTGCAGCGGCTCATCCGCATCATGGAGGAGCTGCAGGAGGCGTCACAGCTCATCGTGATCACCCACCAGAAGCGCACGATGGAGGTCGCGGACGCCTTGTACGGCGTCTCCATGCAGGGCGACGGCGTCTCGAAGGTGATCAGCCAGCGGCTGCGGTAGCGCTCCGCAGCCCTTTCGCAGCCCTCTCGCAGCGCTCCACAGACCCCCCGGCACCTCTTCACCGGCTCACCTTCATAACTTCAAGACTTGAACGAAGTTGACCTCAGGAGTCCCTGAAGTTCACAGGAACCCAGGTATTGACTTCGAAACTTGAAGGCATAGTCTCTGCAACGTTGCTTTTACCTTCAGGTGGTGGGCGGCGTGAAGTTGTGCGCCACTTGAAGTGCTCACCCCCACCCCCGGCGATGCTGCCGGTGGCCCGAGGAGTCCATGTGACCAGCACAACGAAGGCGCCCCAGCCCGAAGGCAGAGAGGCCAGGCCGGACCATCTCGGCCATGTCATCTTCATCACGGCGGCCGCAGCCATGGGCGGCTTCCTCTTCGGCTATGACAGCTCCGTGATCAACGGCGCGACCGTCGCCATCCAGCACCGGTTCGACGTAGACGCGAACATGCTCGGCTGGATCATCGCCACCGCGCTGCTCGGCTGCGCCGTCGGCGCGGCGGTCGCCGGGCGCATCGCCGACCGCATCGGCCGCATCCGCTGCATGCAGATCGCCGCCGTCCTCTTCGCCGCGAGCGCCATCGGTTCCGCCCTGCCGTTCGCGGCCTGGGACCTGACGATGTGGCGCTTCATCGGCGGCATCGGCATCGGCATGGCCTCCGTCATCGGCCCGGCCTACATCGCCGAGGTCGCCCCGCCCGCGTACCGAGGCCGCCTCGCCTCCTTCCAGCAGGCCGCGATCGTCATCGGCATCGCCGTCTCCCAGCTGGTCAACTACGGCATCCTGAAGCTGGCCGACGACGACCAGCGCGGCAAGGTGATGGGCCTCGAAGCCTGGCAGCTGATGCTCGGCGTCATGGTCATCCCGGCCGTCCTGTACGGCGTGCTCTCCTTCGTCATCCCCGAGTCCCCCCGCTTCCTGATCTCGGTCGGCCGTGACGTCGAGGCGAAGAAGGTGCTCGGCGAGGTCGAGGGCAACAAGATCGACCTGGACGCGCGCGTCAACGAGATCGAGGAGGGCATGCGCCGCGAGCACAAGTCCTCGTTCAAGGACCTGCTCGGCAAGGTCGGCTTCCTGCCGATCGTCTGGATCGGCATCGGCCTCTCGGTGTTCCAGCAGCTCGTCGGCATCAACGTGATCTTCTACTACTCGAACCAGCTGTGGCAGTCGGTCGGCAAGGACCCGAGCAGCTCGTTCCTGTACTCGTTCGAGACGTCGATCGTGAACATCATCGGCACGATCATCGCGATGCTCTTCGTCGACCGCATCGGCCGCAAGCCGCTCGCCATCATCGGCTCCGCCGGCATGGCGCTCGCGCTCTTCACCTGCGCCTGGGCGTTCTCCTACCGCACCGGCTCCGGCGACAACGTCTCGCTGCCGAACGCGCAGGGCCTGACGGCGATCATCGCCGCCAACTTCTTCGTGCTCTTCTTCGCCCTCTCCTGGGGCGTGGTGGTCTGGGTCCTGCTCGGCGAGATCTTCCCCAACCGGATCCGCGCAGCCGCCCTCGGTGTCGCCGCGTCGGCCCAGTGGCTCGCCAACTTCGCGATCACCAAGACGTTCCCGAGCATGTCCGAGTGGAGCCTGACCGGCTCGTACATCATCTACGGCGCCTTCGCCGTGATCTCGATCCCCTTCGTCATGAAGTTCGTCAAGGAGACGAAGGGCAAGACCCTGGAGGAGATGGGCTAATCCCCGCTGCCCCTCCTCTGAGGAAGCTGCCCCGGCTCAAGGACCTACTCCTTGAGCCGGGGCAGTACGTTTTCGCAGAAGTGGTGCAGGCTGCGCCAGCCCTCGTCCACCGGCATCCCTCCCGAGAGCGGATGCAGTACGAGATTGGCGGCGCCGCGCTGCACGTGCGCCACGCACTCGTCGGGCGTGAGCACGCGGTAGACGCCCTCGGCGCGCAGCTCCTCGACCGTGGTGGCCGCGGACTTCACCGCCGAGCGGATGTCCTTGGACTGCCATGAGGCGTACGTACGGGCCTCGTGCAGGAAGTGCTCGCCGTGCTCGGCCCAGGTGCGGTCCGGGTCGTCGGCGATGTGCAGGAGCGGGGTCTCGGCCGCGGGCATCATGGTCCAGCCCTCGGTGCCGTACTCCGCGAGCCGTGCGTTGTAGTACGCCTCGAGTTCCGGCAGATGGGCGCTGGGGAAGAACGGCAGGCCGAGCCGGGCCGCGCGCCGGGCCGCCGCCTGCGAGGAGCCGCCGACCAGGAGCAGCGGGTGGGGCTGGGTGTACGGACGCGGGGTGACGCGCACGGTACGGCCGCGGAACTCGAAGGGCTCGCCCGTCCACGCCTGCAACAGGGTCTCCAGGAGCTCGTCCTGGAGCTTGCCGCGCCGCTTCCAGTCGACGTCGAACGCCTCGTACTCCTGGGGCCGGTAACCGATCCCCGCCACTGTCACCAGACGGCCGCCGCTGAGCAGGTCGAGTACGGCGATGTCCTCGGCGAGCCGCAGCGGATCGTGCAGCGGGCCGATGATCGCGGAGACCGTGACCGCGATGCGCCGGGTCGCCCCGAAGACCGCGCCCGCGAAAGTGAAGGGCGAGGGCAGCCAGTTGTTGCCGACCCCGTGATGCTCCTCGGTCTGCACGGTGGAGATGCCCCGGTCATCCGCGTACGTGGACATCTCCAGGGCGGCCTTGTAGCGGTCGCTCAGCGAGCTGGGTGTCGCGTCCGGATCGACGAGGTTGAAACGTACGACTGTGACGGGCATGGAAAACGTCCCCCTTCACCGTGGGCGGGCGAAGAGGGACGTTAGATGACGTGGTGTCAGATGACCAGTGCCCGGAGGCAGTTGATCGCCGATCAGGCCGAGACCAGCTCGCTGTCGCCCTTGCCCTGGGGCGCCTGGGCGGCCGGGGTCCTCGGCAGCACCGCGTACAGCGCGGCGGCGATGAGGATCGTGGCGAGCCAGCCCAGGCCGTTGCGGCCGATCCAGGAGGTGGCGAGCGGGCCGCTGAACCAGTCGACCTTCGTGAAGAGCAGGCCCATCACCAGGGCGATCGCCCACGCGGTCATGGCCTGCCAGGCGAAGCCGGCCTTGTACCAGTAGGCGCTGGTGCGCTTGGTGTCCATCAGCGCTTCGGCGTCGTACGTCTTCCTGCTCAGCATGTCGATGCCGAAGACGCCGATCCAGGCGGAGAACGCGACCGCGAGCAGGGTCAGGAAGGAGATGAACGAACCGATGAAGCTGGTGGCCACGTTCATCAGGAGGTAGCCGAAGATCAGGCTGATGATCGCGTTGATGGACACGGCCCACGTGCGCGGGACCTTGATGCCGAGCGTCATCGCGGTGAAGCCCGCCGAGTACATCGACATCGAGTTGATGAGCAGCATGCCGATCAGGGCCATCAGCAGGTACGGCACCGCGATCCACGTCGGAAGCAGCTCGCCGAGGAAGGAGACCGGGTCCGAGGCCTTCGACAGGCTCGGCGTGCTGACCGCCATGACCGCGCCCATCAGGACCATCGGTACGACGACGATGCCGGCGCCGCCGATCGCGTTGCCCACCAGCGCCTTGCTGGAGGCGTTACGCGGGAGGTAGCGCGTGAAGTCCGGGCCCGTGGGGACCCAGCTGATGCCGCCCGCGGCGATCGTGCCGATGCCCGCGATCATCGCCGCGGTGGAGCCCGCGGACCGCGAGAAGACGTCCGACCAGGGGGTATTGGCCACCAGGTAGACCAGCACGAGGACGCTGAACGCGCCGAAGAGGTACGTCGCCCAGGTGTTGCAGATGTGCAGCACCTTGCGGCCGAGGCCACTGATCAGGAACGTACAGGCGACGAAGGCGACCAGTGTCACGATGGTGAGCCACGTGCTGGACTCCACGCCGAAGCAGATGTCCAGGACGGTGATGATCGCGTACGCGCCCGTCACCGCGTTGATCGTCTCCCAGCCCCAGCGCGCCACCCAGATCAGCGAGCCCGGGAAGAGATTGCCGCGCTGGCCGAAGACCGCGCGCGAGAGCGTCATGCCGGGGGAGCCGCCGCGCTTGCCCGCGATCGAGATCAGACCGACCAGGCCGTAGCTGAGGAGCGGCGAGACCAGGGCGACGACCAGCGCCTGCCAGAAGTTGAGGCCGTTCGTCGCGATGCCCGCGCCCATGGTGAGCAGCAGGACGCTGATGTTGGCCGCCACCCAGGTGGGGAACAGCTCGCGGGTTCGGCCCGTGCGCTCGGAGTCGGGGACGGGCTCGAGGCCGCGTGTCTCCAGTGCGCCTTCGGTTTCGGCGGTGGCGGTGGTGCTCATGGGGTGGGGTCCGTGCCTCTCGCTCGGATCGCAACGCCGCGATCCGTCCGTGATCCGTCCGTGTGGGGGTGATCGGGTTGGACTCTACGCGCGTTGATGCGGAGAGCTCCATCGTACTTTAGTCCGAGTAGTGCCCTCTATGAGCTTATGTTCTTTGGAGGAAGCTCCAGGCTGGGCCCGTGTTGCCCCCATGGCTGATACTGGGTGGGTTATGGAAATCGTCATCCTTGCTGTAGTCATCGCCGTGGTCGTGATCGGCGCGCTCGGCGGGCTCGTGATCGGCAGCCGCAAGAAGAAGCGGCTGCCGCCGAAGGCCCCGTCGTCCACGCCCACCATCACCGCTCCTCCGGCCGAGCCGCATATCGGCGACGAGGCCGAGACGCCGCGCGACGAACCGCGCCGCACGATCGAGGAGGTGGAACTCCCGCTCGCCGAACCCTCGGCCTCGGCCCCGGTCGTCGTCGAAGAGCCGGCCGCCCCGGAGATCGAGACCCCGGAGCCCACGGCAGGTCGCCTGGTCCGTCTGCGCTCGCGGCTCTCCCGCTCGCAGAACGCACTCGGCAAGGGGCTGCTCACGCTCCTCTCCCGCGAGCACCTGGACGAGGACACGTGGGAGGAGATCGAGGACACGCTCCTCACCGCCGACGTCGGCGTCGCCCCCACCCAGGAACTGGTCGAGCGCCTTCGCGAGCGCGTCCGCGTGCTCGGCACCCGCACCCCGGACGACCTGCGCACCCTGCTGCGCGAGGAACTCCTCACGCTGCTCGGCCCGGAGCTCGACCGCACGGTCAAGACCGAGTCGGGCCTGGAGACGCCCGGCATCGTGATGGTCGTCGGCGTGAACGGCACCGGCAAGACCACCACCACGGGCAAGCTCGCCCGCGTCCTGGTCGCCGACGGCCGCTCGGTGGTCCTCGGCGCCGCGGACACCTTCCGTGCCGCCGCCGCCGACCAGCTGCAGACCTGGGGCGAGCGCGTCGGCGCCCGCACGGTCCGCGGCCCCGAGGGCGGCGACCCGGCGTCGATCGCCTTCGACGCGGTCAAGGAAGGCATCGCGGAGGGCGCGGACGTCGTGCTCATCGACACCGCGGGCCGCCTGCACACCAAGACCGGCCTCATGGACGAGCTCGGCAAGGTCAAGCGCGTCGTGGAGAAGCACGCGCCGCTGGACGAGGTGCTGCTCGTCCTGGACGCCACGACCGGGCAGAACGGCCTGGTGCAGGCGCGGGTCTTCGCCGAGGTCGTCGACATCACCGGCATCGTCCTGACGAAGCTGGACGGCACGGCCAAGGGCGGCATCGTCGTCGCGGTCCAGCGCGAGCTGGGCGTGCCGGTGAAGCTGATCGGGCTCGGAGAGGGCGCGGACGACCTGGCGCCGTTCGAGCCGGAGGCGTTCGTGGACGCGCTGATCGGCGAGTAGCGACGCCGGAGCACCGGACCGTACGCGAAGAAATGCCCCACCCCGGGATGCAGCCGGGGTGGGGCATTTCCGTGTGCGCAGCCGCGGCTGCTACGCGGGTGAGCGATGGGCCACGTACGCCAGGGTCCCCAGGATCAGCCGCGCCTGGGGCGGATGCGTCGCCGAGTCGAGGTCCGGCGCGCGGAGCCAGCGGACCGGGCCGAGACCCGCGCGGTCGGACGGCGGGGCCGTGATGTGCGTGCCGGGGCCCAGGCCGTGCAGGTCGATGCCCGCGTCGTCCCAGCCCATGCGGTAGAGCAGCTGGGGGAGTTCGGCGGCGGCTCCGGGGGCGACGAAGAAGTGCGCCCGGCCCTGAGGGGTGGCCGCCACCGGGCCGAGCGGCAGGCCCATGCGCTCCAGGCGGACCAGCGCCCTGCGCCCGGCGGCCTCGGCCACCTCGATCACGTCGAAGGCGCGCCCCACGGGGAGCAGCACGGCGGCGCCGGGGAACTGGGCCCAGGCGTCGGTCACTTCGTCCAGCGTCGCCCCGGCGGGCACCTCGGGGGCGAACTTCAGGGGGTGGGCGCCGGGGGCGGCGCAGTCGGCCGCGCCGCAGGAGCAGCGGCCGTCCAGAGCGCGTGCGCCGGGGACCGCGGCCCATCCCCACAGCCCGGTGTACTCGGCCACCGCAGTGCAGTCCGACGCGCGGCCGCGCCGCCGTGAACCGGTGCGGGGCTTGTCGGTTCCCCGGATACCGCCGATCGTGAAGCCCATGCCCCCTCCAACGGGTCGAGCGCGGTGTGGTTACGTGACGGAATCGGATCGTTACTCTGTGCTTTTGTTCCGGCGTCCGGGGTTCGCAGGGGGGTGCGCTCGGTCATTTGCGCCCCCAAGTGCTCCCTTCCGCCCACCTTCGAACGTCCACTGTCAAGTCAATCGCTTGTGGCGGGCCGGGAGTTCATTCGAAGGGGTGGCGAATGGTGGCGTTTCCGCGATCGCCCTCGCCGGAGGGGTGATCGTAGGATTACTTTCAGTGCACGGACCCTAAGTGCTGTGCACTCGTGGGTATGCCGGAGGCAAGTCGGTTTCCTGTTCGATGGGTGACGTTCTCCGGACGGAGAGCCGCAACGCGCGGCATTCTGGTAGGGCTTGGCGTGGGACCGCGCGTAAGTGTCATGAGGGATGGGGGCGTTCCAGTGGGCGGCAATGGCGGAAGTGGTGCGAACGCTGAGAAGCGCCCCAACGAACTGCTCAATTCCTGGTTCGTGCGCAGCGGCTGGTCGAAGGGCGAGCTGGCGCGCCAAGTGAACCGCAGGGCGCGGCAGTTGGGCGCCCATCACATCTCCACCGACACCTCGCGCGTACGGCGCTGGCTGGACGGCGAGAACCCCCGCGAGCCCATCCCGCGCATCCTCTCCGAGCTGTTCTCCGAGCGGTTCGGCTGTGTCGTCGCGGTCGAGGACCTCGGGCTGCGCGCCGCCCACCAGTCGCCCTCCGTCTCCGGCGTCGACCTGCCCTGGACCGGACCCCAGACCGTCGCGCTCATCAGTGAGTTCTCGCGCAGCGACCTGATGCTGGCCCGGCGCGGCTTCCTCGGCACCTCGCTCGCGCTCTCCGCCGGTCCCGCCCTCATCGAGCCCATGCAGCGCTGGCTGGTCCCGGGACCGACGGCCCCGGTCGCCGACCCCGAGCCGCCCGTGTCCTCCCGCAGGCCGGGACGGCTCTCCAAACCGGAGCTGGACCTCCTGGAGTCCACGACGGTGATGTTCCGGCAGTGGGACGCCCAGTGCGGCGGCGGGCTGCGGCGCAAGGCGGTCGTCGGCCAACTGCACGAGGTGACGGACCTGTTGCAGGAGCCCCAGCCGGAGGCCACGTCCAAGCGGCTCTTCAAGGTGGCGGGGGAGCTGGCCGAACTGGCCGGCTGGATGAGCTACGACGTCGGGCTCCAGCCCACCGCCCAGAAGTACTTCGTCCTGGCCCTGCACGCCGCGAAGGAAGCCGGCGAGAAGCCGCTGGGTTCGTACGTCCTTTCCAGCATGAGCCGCCAGATGATCCACCTCGGGCGGCCCGACGACGCGCTCGAACTGATCCACCTCGCGCAGTACGGAAGCCGGGACTGCGCGAGCCCGCGCACCCAGGCCATGCTGTATGCGATGGAGGCCCGCGCCTACGCCAGCATGGGCCAGCCCGGCAAGTGCAAGCGGGCCGTGCGCATGGCCGAGGACACCTTCACCGACGCCGCCGACTTCGACGAGCCCGAGCCCGACTGGATCCGCTTCTTCTCCGAGGCCGAGCTCAACGGCGAGAACGCCCACTCGTTCCGCGACCTGGCCTATGTGGCGGGCCGCAGCCCGACGTACGCCTCGCTCTCCGAGCCCGTCATGGAGCGCGCCGTCGACCTCTTCGGCAAGGACCCCGAGCACCAGCGTTCGTACGCACTGAACCTCATCGGGATGGCGACGGTCCACCTGCTCCAGCGTGAACCGGAGCAGAGCACGGTCCTGGCGAGGCAGGCGCTCACCATCGCCAAGAAGGTCCGCTCCGAGCGGGTCAACACCCGCCTTCGCAAGACCGTGGACACCGCGGTGCGGGACTTCGGCGACATCGCCGAGGTCGTGCAGCTCACCGACCAGCTCGCCATCGACATGCCGGAGACCGCGGAGGCGGTCTGACGGCGCCCCACCAGAACTCCGGCCGCGGCCGGCCCATCCCGAACTGCCCGACTCGGCTCCCCCACGCCAGGTCAATCGGATGGCCGCCGTGGCCGGTTCGCGTGCTGTGCGCAGGGTATGAATCCGCGCCCGGCCTGACCCGGCAGTTCATGGACGCGTAACACGTACGACCTCTTCGTCACTGCGGCGAAACATCGAGGGGCGCCCCCTGAAACGGCGCTGGGCCAATCTCATGGCGCATAACGGCCCACCCCCTCTTGCCCCGCCCGCACGGGCCGCATACGACGACGAGGAGACGCCGATGCCCCCAGGCATCACGATCGCCGCAGACGCCCCGCAGCTGTCTGCCGCCAACACAGGGTTCATGCTCATCTGTTCCGCCCTGGTGATGCTCATGACACCGGGACTCGCCTTCTTCTACGGAGGCATGGTCCGTGTCAAGAGCACGCTGAACATGCTGATGATGAGCTTCATCAGTCTGGGGATCGTCACCATCCTCTGGGTGCTGTACGGCTTCTCCATCGCGTTCGGCACCGACCACGGCAGCCTCTTCGGCTGGTCGTCCGACTACGTGGGGCTCAGCGGCATAGGCCTCACCGAGCTGTGGGACGGCTACACCGTCCCGGTCTACGTCTTCGCGGTCTTCCAGCTGATGTTCGCGATCATCACGCCCGCCCTGATCAGCGGTGCGCTCGCCGACCGCGTGAAGTTCACCGCCTGGGCGCTGTTCGTCACGCTCTGGGCCACCGTCGTCTACTTCCCGGTCGCGCACTGGGTGTGGGGCACGGGCGGCTGGGCCTTCGAGCTCGGAGTCATCGACTTCGCCGGCGGCACGGCCGTGCACATCAACGCGGGTGCCGCCGCCCTCGGCGTGATCCTGGTCATCGGCAAGCGCGTCGGCTTCAAGAAGGACCCGATGCGGCCGCACAGCCTGCCGCTCGTCATGCTCGGCGCCGCACTGCTCTGGTTCGGCTGGTTCGGCTTCAACGCCGGATCGTGGCTGGGCAACGACGACGGCGTCGGCGCGATGATGTTCCTGAACACGCAGGTCGCCACCGCCGCCGCCATGCTGGCCTGGCTCGCCTACGAGAAGATCCGGCACGGCGCGTTCACCACCCTCGGCGCGGCATCGGGCGCCGTCGCGGGGCTCGTCGCCATCACCCCGTCCGGCGGTTCCGTCTCGCCGCTCGGCGCGATCGCCGTCGGCGCCATCGCCGGTCTGCTCTGCGCCATGGCCGTCGGCCTCAAGTTCAAGTTCGGCTACGACGACTCCCTCGACGTCGTCGGTGTCCACCTCGTCGGCGGTGTCGTGGGCTCGCTGCTCGTCGGCTTCTTCGCCACCGGTGGCGTCCAGTCCGACGCCAAGGGCCTCTTCTACGGCGGCGGACTCGATCAGCTGGGCAAGCAGGCCGCCGGTGTCGGCGCCGTCCTCGCGTACTCCCTCATCGCCTCCGCGATCCTCGCCTTCCTGGTCGACAAGACCATCGGGATGCGGGTCGGCGAGGACGAGGAGGTCGGCGGCATCGACCAGGTGCAGCACGCCGAGACCGCGTACGACTTCAGCGGAGCGGGCGGTGGCACGGCTCCCCGTACCGCCTCGGTGCCCGGACCGCCGGCCCAGGACGCCGGTAAGGCCGCGACCGACAAGAACAAGAGGGTGGACGCATGAAGCTCATCACCGCGGTCGTCAAGCCGCACCGGCTCGACGAGATCAAGGAGGCCCTCCAGGCCTTCGGCGTCCAGGGCCTGACCGTCACCGAGGCCAGCGGCTACGGCCGCCAGCGCGGTCACACCGAGGTCTACCGTGGCGCGGAGTACACCGTCGACCTCGTACCGAAGATCCGCATCGAGGTCCTGGTCGAGGACGACGACGCCGAACAACTCCTGGATGTCGTGGTCAAGGCCGCCCGGACCGGCAAGATCGGGGACGGCAAGGTCTGGAGCGTCCCGGTCGACACGGCGGTTCGGGTACGGACCGGCGAGCGCGGACCTGATGCGTTGTGAGCTCGGTGGGCAAGAGCTGAGCGGGACTGAGCGGGACTGACAGGAGCTGCTGGGTGACGAGTGTGGACGTACGTACTGAATCGGACTCGGAAGACTCCGGACCCAGCGGCTATGCGGCGGCCCGGCTGCGCCTCCTCCAAGGGGAGGCGCAGTCCGGGCCGCCGCGCCGTTCGGCCCTCGCCGACCTCACGGACGACTGGCTGACCGGGCTCTTCACGGCCGCGGGCGCGCCGCGCGGGGCCTCGCTGGTCGCCGTGGGGGGCTACGGCAGGGGAGAGCTCTCGCCGCGCAGCGACCTCGACCTGCTGCTCCTGCACGACGGCAGCGCGGACGCCGGTGCGATCGCTGCCCTCGCGGATCGGATCTGGTACCCCATCTGGGATCTGGGTCTCGCGCTCGACCACTCCGTGCGGACCCCGGCCGAGGCGCGCAAGACCTCGGGCGAGGACCTGAAGGTGCAGCTGGGGCTGCTCGACGCGCGGCACGTCGTGGGCGACCTCGGTCTGACCGCCGGGCTGCGGACGGCCGTGCTCGCCGACTGGCGCAACCTCGCGCCGAAGCGGCTGCCCGAGCTGCGGGAGCTGTGCGAGGAACGGGCCGAGCGGCAGGGGGAGCTGAGTTATCTCCTGGAGCCGGACCTGAAGGAGGCCAGGGGCGGCCTGCGTGACGCGACCGCGCTGCGGGCGGTCGCCGCCTCGTGGCTCGCGGACGCGCCACGGGAGGGACTCGCCGACGCCCGGCGGCGGTTGCTCGACGTGCGGGACGCGCTGCATCTGACGACGGGGCGGGCCACGGACCGGCTCGCGCTGCAGGAGCAGGACCAGGTCGCCGCGGAACTGGGCCTGCTGGACGCCGACACCTTGCTCCGGCAGGTGTACGAGTCCGCCCGCACCGTCTCGTACGCGAGTGACGTGACGTGGCGCGAGGTGAGCAGGGTGCTGCGGTCCCGCTCCGTGCGGCCCCGGCTGCGGGCCATGCTGGGCGGCGGCAAGGGGGCGGCGGCGGCCGAGCGGTCGCCGCTGGCCGAGGGTGTGGTCGAGCAGGACGGGGAGGTGGTCCTCGCCAGGGCCGCCAGGCCCGAGCGTGACCCGGTGCTGCCGCTGCGGGCCGCCGCGGCAGCGGCCCAGGCCGGTCTTCCGCTGTCGCTGCACGCGGTGCGCAGGATGGCGGCGGCCGTGCGGCCCCTGCCCACGCCGTGGCCCGCGGAGGCCCGGGAGCAGCTGGTGACGCTCCTGGGGGCCGGGCGGCCCACGGTCGAGGTGTGGGAGGCGCTGGAGGCCGAGGGCTTGATCACCCGGCTGCTGCCCGACTGGGAGCGGGTGCGGTGCAGGCCGCAGCGCAACGCCGTGCACACGTGGACGGTCGACCGGCATCTGGTGGAGACGGCGGTGCAGGCCTCGGAGCTGACCCGGCGCGTGGGCCGGCCCGACCTGCTGCTGGTCGCCGGGCTGCTGCACGACATCGGGAAGGGCTGGCCGGGGGACCACTCCGTGGCCGGGGAGATCATCGCCCGTGACGTCGCCGCCCGGATCGGGTTCGACCGGGGCGACGTGGCGGTGCTCGCGACCTTGGTGCGCCATCACTTGCTGCTGATCGAGACGGCCACGCGGCGGGACCTCGACGATCCGGCCACCGTACGGGCCGTCGCGGACGCGGTGGGGTCGCTGGGGACGCTGGAACTGCTGCACGCGCTGACCGAGGCGGACGCGCTGGCCACCGGGCCCGCGGCCTGGTCCGCCTGGCGGGGTTCGCTCGTCGCCGACCTGGTGAAGCGGGTGGGGGCGGTGCTGCTGGGGGACGGGCCGGAGGGAGTGGAGGACGTCGCTCCCACCGCCGAGCAGGAGCGGCTTGCCGTGGAGGCGTTTCGTACGGGCGGGCCGGTCCTCGCCCTGCGGGCGCAGACGGAGGGGCCCGGCGTGGATGACGCTTCGGACGCTTCGGTGGACCCCGAGCCGCTGGGCGTCGAACTGATCATCGCGGTGCCGGACCAGCAGGGCGTGCTGTCCGCCGTCGCCGGGGTGCTCGCCATGCACCGGCTCGCGGTGCGCACCGCCGAGCTGCGAAGCGTCGGATTGCCGTCGGGGCCCGAAGACTCGGTGCTGCTCCTGAACTGGCGGGTCGCCGCGGAGTACGGCTCCCTGCCGCAGGCCGCGCGGCTGCGGTCGGACCTGGTGCGGGCGCTTGACGGATCGCTGGACATCGCGTCGCGGCTGGCGGAGCGGGACGCGGCGTACCCGAGGCGCCGCGGAACGGTGGCGCCGCCGCCGCGCGTAACGGTCGCCCCGGCCGCCTCACGCCTCGCGACGGTGATCGAGGTACGGGCCCAGGACGCCCCGGGCCTGCTGCACCGGATCGGGCGCGCACTGGAGTCGGCGGGGGTGGCGGTGCGCAGCGCGCATGTGTCGACGCTGGGCGCCAACGCGGTGGACGCGTTCTACGTGACGGGGGCGGGGGCGCCGTTGCCGGGGGAGCGGGCGGCGGGGGTGGCTCGGGCGGTGGAGGAGGCGTTGCGGGGGCGTTGACGGGGTACGAGGTGGTCCTGGCGGATCCGGCCGTGGCGTCTCCTCTGTGGGCAGGCGTTCGGTGGACACCGCCCGAAGCCGCCACGCGGTGATGAAACCGACGCCCGCCCGCGAGCCCTCGCCCACCCCGGCGGGGCACAGTGCCGCGGTGGTGCGGATACCCTGGAGGGCGACCTGTCCGCCCGCCCCCGACCCGAGGATTCGCGACCGCCGTGTTCGACACTCTCTCCGACCGCCTCGCAGCGACATTCAAGAACCTCCGGGGCAAGGGCCGCCTGTCCGAGGCGGACATCGACGCCACCGCGCGCGAGATCCGCATCGCCCTGCTCGAGGCGGATGTCGCCCTCCCCGTCGTCCGTGCCTTCATCAAGCAGATCAAGGAGCGCGCCGCCGGGGTCGAGGTCTCCCAGGCCCTGAACCCCGCCCAGCAGGTCATCAAGATCGTCAACGAGGAGCTCGTCGGCATCCTCGGCGGCGAGACGCGACGCCTGCGGTTCGCCAAGAACCCGCCGACCGTCATCATGCTCGCCGGTCTGCAGGGTGCTGGTAAGACCACCCTCGCCGGAAAGCTCGGCCTCTGGCTGAAGGGGCAGGGCCACTCGCCGCTCCTGGTGGCGTGCGACCTGCAGCGCCCCAACGCCGTGAACCAGCTGTCCGTCGTCGCCGAGCGCGCGGGCGTAGGCGTCTTCGCCCCGCAGCCGGGCAACGGCGTGGGCGACCCGGTCCAGGTGGCCAAGGACTCCATCGAGTTCGCCAAGACCAAGCAGTTCGACGTCGTCATCGTCGACACCGCGGGCCGCCTCGGCATCGACCAGGAGCTCATGCAGCAGGCCGCGGACATCCGCGACGCCGTGAGCCCGGACGAGGTCCTCTTCGTCGTCGACGCCATGATCGGTCAGGACGCCGTCAACACGGCGGAGTCCTTCCGCGACGGCGTCGGCTTCGACGGCGTGGTCCTGTCGAAGCTCGACGGTGACGCCCGAGGTGGCGCCGCCCTGTCGATCGCCCAGGTCACGGGCCGCCAGATCATGTTCGCCTCGAACGGCGAGAAGCTGGACGACTTCGACGCGTTCCACCCGGACCGCATGGCGTCCCGCATCCTCGGCATGGGCGACATGCTCACGCTGATCGAGAAGGCCGAGCAGACCTTCTCCCAGCAAGAGGCCGAGAAGATGGCCGCCAAGCTGCAGGGCAGCAAGGGCGGCAAGGACTTCACGCTCGACGACTTCCTGGCCCAGATGGAGCAGGTCCGCAAGATGGGCAGCATCAGCAAGCTGCTCGGGATGATGCCCGGCATGGGGCAGATCAAGGACCAGATCAACAACCTGGACGAGCGGGACGTCGACCGCACCGCCGCCATCATCAAGTCGATGACGCCCGCCGAGCGCGCGGACGCCGCGATCATCAACGGCTCGCGCCGCGCCCGTATCGCCAAGGGCTCCGGCGTCGAGGTCAGCGCCGTCAAGAACCTGGTCGAGCGCTTCTTCGAGGCCCGCAAGATGATGTCGCGGATGGCCCAGGGCGGCGGCATGCCGGGTATGCCCGGGATGCCGGGCATGGGTGGCGGCCCCGGCAAGCAGAAGAAGAAGCAGAAGCAGGCCAAGGGCAAGCGGAAGTCGGGTAACCCGATGAAGCGCCAGCAGGAGGAGCAGGAGGCAGCCGCCCGCCGCGAGCAGGCGGGTCAGGCGGGCCAGGAAGGCGGCGCCTTCGGCCTCCCCGCGGGACAGCAGGGGCAGAACTTCGAGCTGCCGGACGAGTTCAAGAAGTTCATGGGCTGACGCCTCGCATCTCGTACGTCACCTGGGGCGCCCCTCTGCCGAGAGGGGCGCCCCAGGCGTTTTCGACGCGTTTCCCGATCGCTTTCGGAGCGGATACGAGCAGGTGCCCCACCCCTGTTTGTGTCGTAACGTCCGAATATGAGCAACCCTGTGCCGCCGCGCCGGGCGCCCGACAAGCCCTGGCGCTCCGAGGGCGCACCCCCGCCCGCGCCCACGCCACCGCCGAAGAAGAAGATGCCGGGCGGATGGGGCGGCCTCATCCTCACCGCGCTCATCGTCTATCTCATCGCCAACCTGGTGCTCTCCTTCTTCAACGACGGCGACGAGCCGACGATCTCGTACACGGAGTTCAGCAAGCAGGTCGACTCCGGGAACGTCACGAAGATCTACTCCAAGGGCGACGCGATCCAGGGGCAGCTCAAGAAGGAGCAGGAGAAGCCGGGGGACGAGAAGGGGAAGTACACCAAGTTCACCACCCAGCGGCCCGCCTTCGCCGACGACAAGCTCTGGGACGACCTCACCAAGCACGATGTCACCGTCACCGCCGAGCCCGTCGTCCAGGAACGCAGCTTCCTCTCCAACCTGCTCATCTCGCTCGCCCCGATGCTGCTCCTGGTCTTCCTGTGGATCTTCATCGCCCGGCGGATGAGCTCGGGCATGGGCGGCGCGGGCGGCATGCTGGGCCGCAAGGCGCCGCCGAAGCCGGTGGAGCTCGAACCCGGCGACCAGCGCACCACCTTCGAGGACGTGGCGGGCATCGACGAGGTCGAGGGCGAGCTGAGCGATGTCGTCGACTTCCTGAAGAACCCCGACGCCTACCGCGAGATGGGCGCCAAGATGCCGCGGGGCGTGCTGCTCGCGGGCCTGCCGGGAACGGGCAAGACGCTGCTCGCGCGGGCCGTCGCCGGTGAGGCGGGGGTGCCCTTCTTCTCGGCCTCCGCCTCGGAGTTCATCGAGATGATCGTGGGCGTCGGCGCCTCGCGCGTACGTGAACTCTTCGCCGAGGCCAGGAAGGTCGCGCCCTCCATCATCTTCATCGACGAGATCGACACCATCGGGCGGGCGCGGGGCGGCGGCGGGATGGGCGGGCACGACGAGCGCGAGCAGACGCTGAACCAGATTCTCACCGAGATGGACGGTTTCTCGGGCTCCGAGGGCGTCATCGTCCTCGCGGCCACCAACCGCGCCGACATCCTCGACTCCGCCCTGACCCGCCCCGGCCGCTTCGACCGGGTGGTCACCGTCAGCCCGCCCGACCGCGGCGGACGCGAGGCCATCCTCAAGATCCACACCCGTGAGATCCCGATGGCGGCCGACGTCGACCTCGCCCAGGTCGCCCGTACGACACCGGGGATGACCGGCGCGGATCTCGCCAACCTCGCCAACGAGGCCGCCCTGCTCGCGGTCAAGCGCGGGCAGAGGGAAGTGACGCAGTCCGATCTCTCCGAGGCCCTGGAGAAGGTCCAGCTCGGCGCCGAGCGGCCGCTGGTCATGCCCGACGAGGAGCGGCGGCGCACGGCGTACCACGAGAGCGGCCACGCCCTCCTCGGCATGCTGCAGCCCGGCGCCGACCCGGTCCGGAAGATCACCATCGTGCCCCGCGGTCGCGCCCTGGGCGTCACGCTCTCGACTCCGGACGCCGACAAGTACGCGTACACGGAGGAGTATCTGCGCGGCCGCATCATCGGAGCCCTGGGCGGCATGGCGGCCGAACACGTCGTCTTCGACGCCATCACCACGGGCGCCGAGAGCGACCTCGAACAGGTCACCAACATCGCCCGCGGCATGGTCGCCCGCTGGGGCATGAGCGAACGCGTGGGCCGCCTCTCCGCACTGCCGAACGACGCCCAACAGGCCTACGGCCTCTCCGCGGCCCCCGTCACCCTCGACACCATCGACCACGAGATGCGCCGGATCGTCGACGAGTGCTACGAGATCGCCTCCCGCCAACTGCGGGACCACCGAGACCAACTGGACGCCCTGGCAGCCGCACTCCTGGAGAACGAAACCCTGGAGGAGGCGACGGCGTACCGAGTGGCCGGCATCACCCGCCTGACCAAGGACGCCGACTAGGCACCTTCGTCGGTGAAACGGTTCCGCGGGACAGGGAGGAAGCTAGCCCCCTACCGCGTCCGGGCGATCAAGTACCGGAACACATTGGGCATCCAGATGGTCCCGTCCCGCCGCTTGTGCGGGTGGAGGGCCTCTGTCAGCTCCTTGTTGACCTGCACCTGGTCCGTCGCGCCGATCGCCGCGTCGAACAGTCCCGTCGAGAGCAGACCGCGGACCGCGCTGTCCGTGTCCGCGTACCCGAAGGGGCACGCGACGCGTCCCGAGCCGTCCGGTTTGAGGCCGGCCCGTTGGGCGACCTCCTCCAGGTCGTCGCGGAGCGCGGGGCGCCAACTTCCCGTACTACGGAGTGGGTCGGCGAGCTTGGTCGCCACCTTCAGTACAGAAGAGGTCGTGCAGCGCTCCGGGGGACCCCATCCGGCGAGGACCACGGGGGTGCCGCGCGCGGTCAGCGGGACGGTGGCCTCCAGGAGGCCCGCGAGGCCTTCGGAGTCACCCGCCACGCAGCCGATCGGCTGGAACGCGGTCACCAGGTTGAAGAGGGGTACGTCCGGCCCCGACACGTCGGCGGGGCCGCCCTCGACGAGCCGGGCGCCGCCGTGCGGTGGTGCGTCCGAGCCCGCGTCGGGCAGCAGGCGCTCACGTGCCAGGGTGAGCCGTTCGGGCGCCGAGGGATCGACGCCGGTGACCGACGCGCCCCGGGACGCCGCCATCAGGATCGCGAGCCCGGAACCGCAGCCGAGGCCGAGAAGCCGTGTCCCGCTGCCTACGTCGAGTCGTTCGTACACCGCTTCATAGAGCGGGACCAGCATCCGTTCCTGGATCTCCGCCCAGTCACGCGCGCGTGCGCACCGGTCCACGCCGCGGGGGGTCGCGCCCGCGCGGGGGAGGTGCGGTTGCGCGAGTGTAGGTGTCATCGAAAGCGCCCCAATCCGCCGAGAGTGGCTGGAGTGTCGTATTCAAACGTTTCGTCCGCCCCCGTGCAGTGCGCTCGCACTCCCCCCGTATGCCAGAGAACTCCGCATCCGTCGCGGCGTCCAGAGGTTGTGGGGCAATGCTTGCGTGCCACCGTCGTGCGCCCCCCGGTGGAGCCCCGGAAGAATTCAATTCACGCCCTCCGGAGGCCCGCCGTACCATGCGCGCCATGGCTAAGGCACCCGTTCTCACGCCCCGGGCGGAAGACTTTCCGCGCTGGTACCAGGATCTGATCAGCAAGGCCGAGCTGGCCGACAACGGCCCGGTGCGCGGCACGATGGTGATCCGACCGTATGGCTACGGTCTGTGGGAACGCATGCAGCAGGACATGGACGCGCGCATCAAGGAGACGGGTACCCAGAACGCGTACTTCCCCCTCCTCATCCCCCAGTCGTACCTGACCAGGGAGGCCGAGCACGTCGAAGGCTTCGCCCCCGAACTGGCCGTCGTCACGCACGGCGGTGGCAAGGAGCTGGAGGAGCCGGTCGTCATCCGCCCCACCTCCGAGACGATCGTCAACGAGTACTTCTCCAAGTGGGTGCAGAGCTACCGCGACCTGCCGCTCCTCATCAACCAGTGGGCGAACGTGGTCCGTTGGGAGCTGCGGCCCCGCCTCTTCCTGCGGACGTCGGAGTTCCTCTGGCAGGAGGGCCACACGGCGCACGCGACGTACGAGGAAGCACGCGATTTCGCGGCCCGCATCCACCGGCACGTCTACGGAGCGTTCATGCGGGACGTACTCGCGATGGACTTCGTGCTGGGCCGCAAGACCGCCCAGGAGCGGTTCGCCGGCGCCATCAACACCCTCACGCTCGAAGGCATGATGGGCGACGGCAAGGCCCTCCAGCTCGGCACCAGCCACGAGCTCGGCCAGAACTTCGCCAGGGCCTTCCACACCCGGTACCTCTCCAAGGAGGGCAAGCAGGAGCTCGTCTGGCAGACCTCCTGGGGCAGTACGACAAGGATGATCGGCGCCCTTGTGATGATGCACGGGGACGACAGCGGCCTGCGGGTCCCGCCGCGTCTCGCATCGGTCCAGGCCGTCGTCCTCGCCATCAAGGGCGACGACGCGGTGCTCGCCAAGGTCCGCGAGATCGGCGACCGGCTGAAGGCCGCGGGCGTGCGCGTCCAGGTCGACGACCGTACGGACGTCCCCTTCGGGCGCCGCGCCGTCGACTGGGAGCTCAAGGGAGTGCCGGTGCGCGTCGAGGTCGGCCCGCGCGACCTGGAGAACGGCACCGCGATGCTGGCCCGCCGCATCAGGGGAGGCAAGGAGCCGGTCGCGATCGACTCCCTGGCGGCCCTGGTGCCCACCATCCTCGAGGAGGACCAGCGGCTGCTCCTGGACCAGGCCCGCGAGCGCAGGGAGTCCCGCACCTCGGACGTCACCACCGTCGAACAGGCCGTGGAGGCCACCGCCGCGGGCGGCTGGGCACGCATCCCGTGGGCCACGCTCGGCCCGGAGGGCGAGGCCGAGCTGGCCGAGCACTCCGTGTCCGTACGGTGTCTGGTCGCGGAGGACGGGGCGGTGCCCGACGCCGATGAGACCCCGGGTAACGTCGCTGTGGTGGCCCGCGCCTACTGACGGGCGGGCCTCCGGTACCAGCGCGCGTTCCTGGCTCGTACGCCTGTCCAGGCAACACGCGCCCCGGTGCGAGGACTTCTTCTACGCGCCGGGGCGTAAGCGCCACTACGTACCGGCTTGCCATGAGCTGCGAGGCTTCTGGGCAGATCAGCGCACCCGCCCTCGTCCGGACGCATCAATGGCACATCAATGGCAACTGACGGGTACGTGCAAATTATTTGGGATGCCCCGGAATGGAACCCCTGGGCACCCCGGCTCGTTGTTCACGACGTGAGCACGACACCACCTGTTCTCGCCGCAGAGCTGGCACAGGCGTGGGCCGATATTCAGCGGCACCACCCCGAGCTGCCCGATCTTGCCGCGCCCGAATCCCTGATCGGAGAGTCGTCGTCCGCCTGCGGCGCCGAGCTCTCCTTCGAGCGACTGCTCCATGAGGCAGTCCATGGCATCGCCGCGTCACGCGGCGTACGCGACACCTCACGCGCGGGCCGCTATCACAACCGCAGATTCCTCGCGATCGCCGAGGAGCTGGGCCTGGACCACCCCGATGAGCCGCACCCCAGCAGCGGCTTCTCGCTGGTCACGCTCAACCCCGAGGCGAGGAAGCGCTACCGCCCGACGATCGAGCGGCTCCAGCGCGCCCTCAAGGCGCACACCGCGGCGACCGCCGCCGACACGGCACGCAGCTTCCGGGGCCCGGCCGCCCGGCACGGCTCCTCCGGGGGCGGCGTCCGCGTCAAGGCGGTCTGCGACTGCGGGCGCAACGTCCGCGTCGTCCCGTCCGTGCTCGCCCAGGCGCCCATCGTCTGCGGCGGCTGCGGCAAGCCCTTCCGCATCCCGGAAGTGGTAGGCGCCGTCGCCGGCTGACGGACCGGGCCGGCGCTGCGTCGATGGGGGCGACCGGACCGGTTTCGGACGCCCCGGCGACGTATGGCACAATGTCTAGCTGTACTCGACAGCCGCATAGGAACCCTCTCGCCTCCGGCTGACGCGTCCATCGGGCACCCCGAGTACCGCAACCCCACGTGGCATCTCGTTGTGCCCAACCACGTCAAGACCAGGAGACACCACTCCAGTGGCAGTCAAGATCAAGCTGAAGCGTCTGGGAAAGATCCGCGCGCCTCACTACCGCATCGTCGTCGCCGACTCCCGTACCCGCCGTGATGGCCGGGCCATCGAGGAGATCGGTCTGTACCACCCGGTGCAGAACCCCTCGCGCATCGAGGTCAACTCGGAGCGCGCCCAGTACTGGCTCTCCGTCGGCGCTCAGCCGACCGAGCCGGTCATGGCGATCCTGAAGCTCACCGGTGACTGGCAGGCGCACAAGGGTCTTCCGGCCCCGGCGCCGCTGCTCGTCGCGGAGCCCAAGGACAAGCGCGCCGCGTTCGAGGCCTTCACCAAGGGCCTCGAGGGCGACGACGCGAAGGGTGAGGCCATCACCCAGAAGGCCAAGAAGGCTGACAAGAAGGCGGACGCGGCCGAGGCTGCGCCCACCGAGTCGACCGAGGCCTGAGCATGCTCGAGGAGGCTCTCGAGCACCTCGTGAAGGGCATTGTCGACAACCCCGACGACGTGCAGGTCGCCTCGCGCAACCTGCGCCGGGGGCGTGTGCTCGAGGTCCGGGTCCACCCGGATGACCTCGGCAAGGTGATCGGCCGCAACGGCCGTACCGCGCGCGCTCTGCGGACCGTCGTGGGCGCCATCGGCGGCCGTGGTGTCCGCGTCGACCTCGTCGACGTGGACCAGGTTCACTGAACCACAGGTAGCACCGGCACGGGCCGGGGAGGGCTTCTGGGCCTTCCCCGGCCCGTAGTCGTCTGTAGGCGCCTGCGGGCCCCTTCCGTAGGCACATGACAGGAGAGAAACGCAGTGCAGCTGGTAGTCGCGCGGATCGGCCGCGCCCATGGCATCAAGGGTGAGGTCACCGTCGAGGTGCGCACCGACGAGCCGGAGCTGCGGCTCGGGCCCGGCGCCGTCCTCGCCACCGACCCCGCCTCCACGGGGCCGCTGACCATCGAGACCGGCCGGGTGCACAGCGGCCGCCTGTTGCTGCGCTTCGAGGGCGTACGCGACCGTACGGGCGCCGAAGCGCTGCGCAACACGCTGCTGATCGCGGAGATCGACCCGGAAGAGCTTCCGGAGGACGAGGACGAGTACTACGACCATCAGCTGATGGACCTCGACATCGTCACCAAGGACGGGGTCGAGGTCGGCCGGATCACCGAGATCTCGCACCTGCCCTCGCAGGACCTGTTCATCGTGGAGCGGCCCGACGGCAGCGAGGTGATGATCCCCTTCGTGGAGGCGATCGTCACCGAGATCGACCTGGAGGAGCAGCGGGCGATCATCGACCCGCCGCCCGGCCTGATCGACGGCCGCGCGGAGGTCGCGTCCGCCCGGGACGACGAGGCTCCTTCGGGAGACGACGCCTGATGCGGCTCGACGTCGTCACGATCTTCCCCGAGTACCTGGAACCCCTGAACGTCTCCCTCGTCGGCAAGGCACGCGCGCGTGGGCAGCTCGACGTGAACGTGCACGACCTCAGGGAGTGGACGTACGACCGGCACAACACGGTCGACGACACCCCTTACGGCGGCGGCCCCGGCATGGTCATGAAGACCGATCCCTGGGGCGCGGCCCTCGACGACGTCCTGGCCGAGGGGTACGAGGCAGGGGCCCACGGGCCCGTCCTGGTCGTCCCCACGCCCAGCGGGCGCCCCTTCAGCCAGGAGCTCGCCGTCGAGCTCTCCGAGCGCCCCTGGCTGGTCTTCACGCCCGCACGCTACGAAGGCATCGACCGCCGCGTCGTGGACGAGTACGCGACCCGGATGCCCGTCTACGAAGTGTCGATCGGCGACTACGTCCTGGCGGGTGGCGAGGCGGCCGTCCTGGTCGTCACCGAGGCCGTGGCCCGGCTCCTGCCCGGAGTCCTCGGCAACGCCGAGTCCCACCGCGACGACTCCTTCGCCCCCGGCGCCATGGCGAACCTCCTCGAAGGCCCCGTCTACACCAAGCCGCCGCAGTGGCGCGGTCACGGCATCCCCGATGTGCTGATCAGCGGCCACCACGGCAAGATCGCGCGCTGGCGCAGGGACGAGGCGCTGCGGCGCACGGTCCGCAACAGGCCCGATCTGATCGAGCGTTGCGACCCCGCGGCCTTCGACAAGAAGGACCGCGAGATGCTCTCGATCCTGGGGTGGCGGCCGGGCCCCGACGGCCGATTTGGGCGAGACCCCGAGGCCGTGGAACAATAGGTCGCTGCTGTACGTCCAGCGTGCGCCCCTGCCACAGGGGGAAAGACGCCCGCCCGACGCGAACAGCTATCGAATCCTCATCACGAACTTACCGCTGATGACCTGTGGCATCAGTGAAGAAAGCAGACGATCATGGCTAACCTGCTCGACTCCGTCGACAGCGCTTCGCTGCGCACCGACATCCCGGCCTTCCGCCCGGGTGACACCGTCAACGTCCACGTGCGCGTCATCGAGGGCAACCGCTCGCGTGTGCAGCAGTTCAAGGGCGTAGTCATCCGCCGCCAGGGTGCCGGCGTGCGCGAGACCTTCTCGGTCCGCAAGGTCTCTTTCTCCGTCGGCGTGGAGCGCACCTTCCCGGTGCACACCCCGATCGTCGAGAAGATCGAGCTCGTCAGCCGCGGCGCCGTCCGTCGCGCGAAGCTGTACTACCTCCGTGAGCTGCGCGGCAAGGCCGCGAAGATCAAGGAGAAGCGCGACAACTGAGCTAGCGCACGGGTCCACAGCGGGGCCGGATAGCATCTGGCCCCGATGGACACCGAAGCACAGCACACGGAGCGCGACCGCTCCTCCCCACCCACCGATTCCCCGAGCGCCGAGCGCGACGGAGAGTCCGCGGGGGCGGAGGACCGGTCGCGCTCCGCTTTTATGTCGTTCGTCTCCTGGGTGCCCGGCGGCAGAGCCACCCTGACATTGCTGATCTGCATGGTGTTCCTGCTGCTCGTCAGCACCTTCGTGATGCAGCCCTTCCAGATTCCCAGCGGCTCCATGGAGCCCGCGTTCCGGGTCGGAGACCGGGTACTCGTCAACAAGTTGGCGTACCGTTTCGGTTCCGAGCCGCAGCGAGGTGACGCGGTCGTCTTCGACGGCAGCGGCTACTTCGGGGACGCCGACTACATCAAGCGGGTCGCAGGGGTGGGAGGAGACCGGGTGGTCTGCTGCGACGAACGGGGGAGGATCAAGGTGAACGGCGAGCCGGTCGACGAGCCCTACCTGTACCCGGGCGACGCCCCCTCGAAGGCGCGCTTCGTCGCCGTCGTACCCGAAGGCAGCCTGTTCCTCCTCGGTGACCACCGCAGCGACTCCCGTGACTCCCGCGACCACTTGGGCCAGCCCGGCGGCGGCATGATCCCCGTCGACTCCGTGATCGGCAGGGCCGACTGGATCGCCTGGCCGATCGGGCACTGGACGTCCCTGGAGCGCCCCGACAGCTACGCGCGCGTGCCGGCACCAGGCGGCGCGCATGGGTAACCGCGGGCGGGCGCGAGCCGCCAGCCACCGGTCCGACACCAGGCTGCCCACCGGCTCCCGGCCCACCACCGGTCCCGTACTGCCCGGAAGGGCCGAGCGGCGCAAGCTCGCGCGGAAGGTCAAGCGGCGCAGGCGGCGCTCGGCGATCAAGGAGATACCTCTCCTCATAGGCGTCGCGCTCCTCATAGCCCTGGTCCTGAAGACCTTCCTGGTGCAGGCCTTCGTGATCCCGTCGGGCTCGATGGAGCAGACGATCAAGATCGGCGACCGCGTCCTCGTCGACAAGCTCACCCCGTGGTTCGGTGCCAAGCCCGAGCGCGGCGACGTCGTCGTCTTCAAGGACCCAGGCAACTGGCTCGAGGACGAGCAGACCAAGAAGAAGGACGACCCCGTAGGCGTCAAGCAGGTCAAGGAAGGCCTGTCCTTCATCGGGCTGCTGCCGTCCGACGACGAACGGGACCTGATCAAACGCGTGGTGGGCGTCGGCGGCGACACCGTGAAGTGCTGCGACAAGAACAAGAAGCTCATGGTCAACGGAGTCCCGCTCACCGAGCCGTACATCAACCCCGGTGACGAGCCCTCGTCGTTCCAGTTCGAGGTGAAGGTCCCCGAAGGGCGCATCTTCGTCATGGGCGACCACCGCTCCGACTCGGCCGACTCCCGTTTCCACCGCACCGAGAAGTTCAGCGGCACCGTCAGCGAGGACAGCGTCGTGGGGCGCGCGCTCGTCATCGCCTGGCCCTTCGGCCACTGGCGCAAGCTGGAGGAGCCCGATACGTACGCGTCCGTGCCCGACGCGCGTAGTGGGTCGGCCACCGCCATCGGGCCGTCGCATAGGGTGGCCCCCGGCGATCGATACGGATTGACCGGACTCCCGACCCCTGCGGAACTCCCGCTCGTTATGGGAGTGGTGGGCCTGCATCGCATCAGGAGCGGGCAGCGGCACGGACTGAGGAGTGGATGTGGGGGATGTGGCGGTCGGCGCACGGTCCGGACACGGTGGGCCCGAGGAGCAGCCAGGGCGATCAGACGAGCCGGAGGGCGCGTCCGCAGCGGACGGCGTGAACCCCGGGAGTGACTCCGCGGGCTCCAGTCCCGCACCCGACGA
The DNA here is from genome assembly GCF_042667685.1 of Streptomyces sp. NPDC057302. Taxonomy (NCBI): domain Bacteria; kingdom Bacillati; phylum Actinomycetota; class Actinomycetes; order Kitasatosporales; family Streptomycetaceae; genus Streptomyces; species Streptomyces sp. NPDC057302. The sequence continues at coordinate 206,634 of NZ_JBHUZJ010000005.1, forward strand.
GACGGACGGGAAGCCGCCCAGGGGGGCGAAGAAGCCCCGCTCCTTCTGGAAGGAGCTGCCGCTCCTCGTCGGCATCGCGCTGATCCTGGCGCTGGTGATCAAGACCTTCCTGGTGCAGGCGTTCTCGATCCCCTCCGACTCGATGCAGAACACGCTCCAGCAGGGCGACCGCGTCCTGGTCGACAAGCTGACCCCGTGGTTCGGCTCGGAGCCGGAGCGCGGCGAGGTCGTCGTCTTCAGGGACCCCGGCCACTGGCTCGACGGTGAGCCGACGCCCGACCCGAACGCGATTCAGCGGGTCCTGGGCTGGGTCGGCCTGATGCCGTCCGCCGACGAGAAGGACCTGATCAAGCGGGTCATCGCGGTCGGTGGCGACACGGTCGAGTGCAAGGGCACCGGACCGGTGAAGGTCAACGGCAAGGCGCTGAACGAGCCGTACGTCTTCCAGGGCAACACCCCGTGCAGCGTCGACGACCAGGGCGGCCAGTTCAAGGTCACCGTCCCCGCGGGCAAGATCTGGGTCATGGGCGACCACCGGCAGAACTCCCTCGACTCCCGCTACCACCAGAACCAGCCCGGCGGCGGCGCCGTCCCCGTGGACAACGTCGTGGGCCGCGCCATCGTGATCGCCTGGCCGCCCACCCGCTGGGCGACGCTGCCCAAGCCGGACACCTTCGACCAGCAGGGCATCAACGCCGCGATGAACGTGACACCGGCGGCCCTCGGGCTCGCGGGCGCGGTGCCGGTCGTGCTCTGGCGCAGGCGTCGGCTCACGGTGGCAGCCGCGCAGGCCGCGAGGGTTTCTGGCGGAGGTACCGCCGGGTAGGGTGCCGTCCCAGATCACCGATCTTCCGCGCGCCTGTTCGTAGGCGCGCGGGGTCGTCTCCGATATGGGGGAGCACTGGGATGAGCCGGACACAACGTACGGACGAGGGCCGCGGACGGCTCGGCAGCGTGCTGTCGGGACTGGCCGTGGCCCTCGGCTGTGTGCTCTTCCTGGGGGGCTTCATCTGGGGCGCCGTCCTGTACCAGCCGTACACCGTTCCCACCGGCTCGATGACGCCGACGATCGGCGCGGGCGACCGGGTCCTCGCCGAGCGGATAGACGGCGGCGATGTGCGCCGGGGTGACGTCGTCGTCTTCCGGCAGGCCAGCTGGGGCGATCTGCCGATGGTCAAGCGTGTGGTCGGCATCGGCGGAGACCGGATCTCCTGCTGCACGGACGGCAAGCTGATGGTCAACGGCAAGCCCGTCGCAGAACCGTATCTTCCTGAGGGCGCGGGCGCCGCGGCCACCGGGATCCCGGCCACCACGGTGCCCAAGGGCAACCTCTTCCTGCTCGGTGACGAACGCAGCGGCTCCCTGGACTCAAGCGTGCACCTGGGCGACTCCAACCACGGCTCCGTGCCGCGCGACGCGGTGGAGGGGCGGGTCGACGCGGTGGCCTGGCCGATGGACAGGTTCGGGACGCTGGAGCGACCCGATGGCTTCGCGCAGATGCCGGGCGGCATCTCCGACCCCGGACCCGTGCGGCTCATGGTGTGGGCGGTGGTGGCCGGCGCCGTCCTCGTGCTGGGTGGCGCCGCCTATGGTCCGGTCGCCAAGAGGCTGGGGCGCGGGCGTGAGCGTCCGCAGGGCCGCGACCGCTCGGGGAGTTCGGGGACGACCGCCCGTGTCGGCTGAGCCGCAGCCGCAGCCATTGCGCAAGGTCGCGCGGGTGGTGCTGCTCGATCCGCGGGACCGGATCCTGCTGCTGCACGGACATGAGCCGGGAGACACGGCGGACGACTGGTGGTTCACGCCGGGCGGCGGTCTGGAGGGCGACGAGACGCATGAACAGGCCGCACTGCGTGAACTCATGGAAGAGACGGGCATCACCGAGGTCGAGCTCGGTCCCGCCCTGTGGCAGCGGATCTGCTCCTTCCCCTTCGCCGGACGGCGCTGGGACCAGGACGAGCGGTACTTCCTGGCGCGTACGTCACAGACGTCCACGCAGGCCACAGGGTTGACGGAGCTGGAACAGCGGAGTGTCGCCGGAGCGCGTTGGTGGACGTGCCAGGAACTGACCGAGGCACATGAGACGGTGTATCCGACCAGGCTCGCCGAGCTGCTTCGCAGGCTGCTCGACGAGGGTCCCCCGAGTCGGCCCGAGACCCTCGACACGGAAATCGTGTAGAGGCTCCAGGGGCTGACGCACAATAGGGGGACGCACGGCTGAAGGGGAACATGCCATGAGCGCCGAGGACCTCGAGAAGTACGAGACCGAGATGGAGCTGAAGCTCTACCGGGAGTACCGCGATGTCGTCGGTCTGTTCAAATATGTGATCGAGACCGAACGGCGCTTTTACCTCACGAATGACTACGAGATGCAGGTGCACTCGGTTCAGGGTGAGGTTTTCTTCGAGGTGTCCATGGCGGATGCCTGGGTGTGGGACATGTATAGGCCCGCACGGTTCGTGAAGCAGGTACGCGTCCTGACGTTCAAGGACGTGAATATCGAGGAGCTCAACAAGAGCGATCTCGAACTGCCGGGAGGCTGAGTTCACCGCGAAGGGTGAGCGAGTTATCCACAACGCGTGAGTCGTCCACCAAGATCCACAACGCTCAGGGCTGAGTCCCAGTGTGGGTGTCGGAGGTGGTGCCGACATGAACGCACGGGGAGCACTCGGGCGGTACGGCGAAGATCTGGCCGCGAGGCGGCTCGGAGAAGCCGGGATGACGGTTCTGGAGCGCAACTGGCGCGGTGGCAGAACCGGCGAGATCGACATCGTGGCCATGGACGGCGAAGCGCTGGTCGTCTGTGAGGTCAAGACCCGCAGGGCCGGCCTGGTCGGCTCCGCGGTCTACCAGCATCCGATGGCGGCCGTCGGCCGAGCCAAGGCCGAGCGGCTGCGGCGCCTCGCCGAGCGATGGATCGACGAGCGCGGCGGCCCACCACCGGGCGGTGTACGGATCGACCTCGTCGGAGTGCTGGTCCCACGCCGCGGTGCCCCTGTCGTGGAGCACGCGCGGGGGGTGGCCTGATGGGATTCGCGCGTACGTGTTCCGTGGCGCTGGTGGGCGTCGAGGGCGTGGTCGTCGAGGTGCAGGCCGATCTGGAACCGGGCGTCGCGGCGTTCACGCTGGTCGGACTGCCGGACAAGAGCCTGACGGAGAGCAAGGACCGGGTCAGGGCCGCGGTGGTCAACTCGGGCGGGGAGTGGCCCCAGAAGAAGCTCACGGTGGGCCTCAGCCCGGCGTCGGTGCCCAAAGGCGGCAGCGGCTTCGATCTGGCGGTGGCCTGTGCGGTGCTCGGGGCGGCGGAGCGCATCGATCCGCGGACGCTCACCGACATCGTGATGATCGGCGAGCTGGGGCTCGACGGGCGGGTGCGGCCGGTCAGGGGCGTGCTGCCCGCGGTCCTCGCGGCGGCGGACGCGGGCTATGAGCAGGTCGTCGTCCCCGAATGCACGGCGGCAGAGGCGGCCCTGGTGCCAGGGGTCTCGGTGCTCGGAGTGCGCAGCCTGCGCCAGCTGATCGCCGTACTGACGGACGAGCCGGTGCCGGAGGAGGAGCCGGACGAACCGGGGCGGCCCGACCCGATGCTCGCGGGGCTCTGCGTGCCCGGAACGGGCGTGGGCACAGGGCTCAGCGGCGGTCTGGACGACGCCCTCGCCCTGGACCTCGCCGATGTCGTGGGACAGGCGTCGGCCCGGACGGCCGTGGAGGTGGCGGCGACGGGCGGACACCATCTGTTCCTGCAAGGTCCACCGGGCGCGGGAAAGACCATGCTCGCGGAGCGGCTCCCGGCGATCCTGCCCCGGCTGACCAGGGAGGAGTCCCTGGAGGTGACGGCCGTCCACTCCGTGGCGGGCATGCTGCCCCCGGGCAAGCCCCTGGTCGACACCGCTCCGTACTGCGCGCCGCACCACTCCGCGACGATGCAGTCGCTCGTGGGCGGCGGCAAGGGCATCGCGCGGCCGGGGGCGGTCTCCTTGGCCCATCGCGGGGTGCTCTTTCTCGATGAGGCCCCGGAGTTCAGCAGCCAGACCCTGGACTCCTTGCGCCAGCCCCTCGAAGCGGGCCATGTGGTGATCGCTCGCAGCGCGGGAGTGGTGCGGCTGCCCGCGAAGTTCCTGATGGTGCTCGCGGCCAACCCCTGTCCCTGCGGTCGGCACACCCTGCTGGGCGACGGCTGCGAATGCCCGGCGTCCGTCGTCCGCCGCTACCAGGCGCGGCTTTCGGGCCCGCTGCTCGACCGGGTCGACCTCAAGGTGCAGGTGGAGCCCGTCACGCGATCCGAGCTCGCGGGGTACGGCACGCGGGGGGACTCCACGCAGACGGTCGCCGACCGGGTGCGCGGCGCCCGGGAGAGAGCGGCGGCCAGGCTGGCCGGCACCGGCTGGCGGACCAACAGCGAGGTGCCGGGACACGCCCTGCGTACCCGGTGGCCCGCCGAGCGGGGCGCCCTGGACGCGGCCGAACTGGACCTGGAGCGTGGCTTCCTGACCGCCCGGGGGCTCGACCGCGTCCTGCGGGTCGCCTGGACCGTGGCGGACCTCGCAGGCCGCGACCGGCCTGCCGCTCAGGACGTGGCGCTGGCACTCCAGTTGCGTACGGGGGTGTCGCGGGGCGTGCCCACGGCGATCGGGGCGCTGACATGACCTCGGCCCCGGGTTCGGGCTCTGCCTCGGGAGCGGGCCCCGGATCGGGGGCGGGGCCTGGCTCCGGAGCGGGCCCCGGCCCGGAGGGCGAGCGTCTTGCGAGGGTCGCCCTGACGCGGATCCTCGAACCGGGCGACGAGGTGAGCGGGCGGTGGCTGCGGGAGACCGGAGCCGTGGAAGTGGTGCGGCGGCTGACCGAGGGGGAGGAGCGGCTGGACGGGGTGACGCCTGCCCGGTGGGAAGGGCTGCGGGCGCGGGCAGCGAAGGCGCGGCCCGAGCGGGACCTGGCGGTGGCACGGGACGCGGGGGTGCGCTTCGTGGGCCCGGGGGAGGCGGAGTGGCCCGTCCAGCTGGACGACCTGGGGGACGCGCGGCCGGTGGGGTTGTGGGTGCGGGGACAGCCCAACCTGCGCTTATGGGCGCTGCGGTCGGTGGCCGTGGTCGGCGCGCGGGCCTGCACGGAGTACGGGGCACATATGGCGGCCGGCCTCGGCGCGGGGCTCGCCGAGCGGGGCTGGGTGGTCGTGTCGGGCGGTGCCTACGGGGTGGACGGGGCCGCGCACAGGGGAGCGCTGGGGGCCGGCGGAGCCACGGTCGCGGTGCTCGCCTGCGGAGTGGACCGGGCCTATCCGCGAGGCCACGCCGAGTTGATCAAGAGGATCGCGGAACAGGGTCTGGTGGTCGGCGAGTTGCCGCCGGGCGACCATCCCACGCCCAGCAGATTCATCCTCCGCAACCGCGTCATCGCCGCTCTCACCAGGGGCAGCGTGGTCGTGGAGGCGGCGTACCGCAGCGGTGCGCTGGTCACCGCCCGCAGTGCGCAGGAGCTCGGCCGGTTCACGATGGGGGTGCCGGGCCCCGCGACCAGCGGTCTCTCGGCGGGGGTGCATGAACTGCTGAGGGGCGACGGCGTCCTGGTGACCGACGCGGCGGAAGTCGTCGAGCTGGTCGGTGACATGGGTGAGCTTGCGCCGGAGCGGCGCGGTCCCGTCGTACCGCGCGATCTGCTCGCCCCGGGCGCCGCGCGTGTCCTGGCGGCGCTGCCCGCCCGGGGGAGCGCGTCGGCCCGGGAGATCGCACTCGGCGCGGGGACGGCGGCCGACGAAGCAGTCGGTCGGCTGTACGAGTTGCGCTCTCTGGGGTTCGTCGAACGACACGGCGACGGCTGGCAGTTGACACGCCAGGCGATTGTGTCGGTTGTCCCGAAGGAAGGAGGCCGGTGACCGAGCGTGTTCGGCCGTCCGGATGAACCCCCGACGGCCTTGGGGCAACGCGCAGTTGGTGCTCCGCGGCCGTCACACAAGGCGACGAGGGGAACTCGGTGGGGCGCCCAGCGGAACGTATCTGCGTACGCGAGATCCCCTATTGTTCGCACACTGCGACACTCCAGTCACGCTACGCTCACAAGGATTCCGACGCGGACAGGCAACCACAGGCAAGCAGACGGACAACCTCATTCACTTCACGCAACCTCACCACCCCGCGGGCGCGGGCGAATCCATCGACTCGCGCGACCTCACCAGTTCACGGCAGAACGGCTCAAGGCGACCAATGCCCCAGCACACCTCAGGGTCCGATCGGGCGGCAGCTCCCCCCGCCGCCCGTAGCGGCGAGCGGCAGCGGCCCCCCGCACCCTCGTCGCTGGACGAGCTGTGGCGGTCGTACAAGGAGACGGGGGACGGGCGGCTGCGCGAGCAGTTGATCCTGCACTACTCGCCGCTGGTGAAGTACGTCGCGGGGCGGGTCAGCGTGGGGCTTCCGCCCAATGTCGAGCAGGCGGACTTCGTCTCGTCCGGGGTGTTCGGGCTCATCGACGCGATCGAGAAGTTCGACATCGAACGGTCCATCAAGTTCGAGACGTACGCGATCACCCGTATCCGTGGCGCGATGATCGACGAACTCCGTGCGCTCGACTGGATTCCCCGGTCCGTGCGGCAGAAGGCGCGCAACGTCGAGCGGGCCTACGCCACGCTCGAGGCGCAGCTGCGGCGTACGCCGTCGGAGAGCGAGGTCGCCCAGGAGATGGGGGTCGCGCTGGAGGAACTGCACGCTGTTTTCAGCCAGTTGTCGCTGGCGAACGTGGTGGCTCTGGAGGAGCTGCTGCACGTCGGTGGCGAGGGCGGCAACCGGCTGAGCCTGATGGACACGCTCGAGGACACCGCGGCCGACAACCCCGTGGAGGTCGCGGAGGACCGCGAGCTGAGGCGGCTGCTCGCGCGCGCGATCAATACGCTGCCGGAGCGGGAGAAGACCGTCGTCACGCTGTACTACTACGAAGGTCTCACCCTCGCCGAGATCGGCAACGTGCTCGGGGTGACGGAGAGCCGGGTGAGTCAGATCCACACGAAATCGGTGCTCCAGCTGCGGGCGAAGCTGGCGAGTTTCGGCCGCTGAGCGCGCTGAATCGTCCCTGCCCGCGGCCTGCGTCGCGCGGTACGGATCCGGGGTTCTCCCCGGGGCATCGACTCCCGTCCCGGCGGCCACGTCCGTAGAGTGGAGGGCGTGCCAAGGATTCGAGCGGCCTCTGTGGCCGAGCACCGGTCGATGCAGCGCGGCGCCCTCCTGGACGCTGCCAGGTCCCTGCTGTCCGAGGGCGGTACGGAGGCGTTGACCTTCCCCGCCCTCGCTGAACGCACGGGGCTCGCGCGCTCATCCGTGTACGAGTACTTCCGGTCGCGGGCCGCGGTCGTGGAGGAGCTGTGCGAGGTTGACTTCCCCGTCTGGGCCGCCGAGGTCTCGGCGGCGATGGAGGGGGCGGACTCCGCCGAGGGCAAGGTCGAGGCGTACGTCCGGCGGCAGCTCGATCTGGTGGGGGACCGGCGGCACCGGGCCGTCGTGGCGATCTCCGCGGCCGAGCTGGACGCGGGGGCGCGGGAGAAGATCCGTGCCGCGCACGGTGGGCTCGTCGCCATGATCGGCGAGGCGTTGCGTGAACTGGGGCATGCCGAGCCCCGGCTCGCGGCGATGCTTCTGCAGGGTGTCGTGGACGCGGCCGTGCGGCGGATCGAGCTCGGAGCCGCTGAGGATCCCTCCGCCATCGTCGAGGCGGCCGTCACCATGGCGCTGCGGGGTGTGCGGGGCTGAGACCCCGACCGGCCGCTTCCGGCAGCGGTACGTCGGCCCCTGGCAGCGGCACGTCGATCACCGGCAGCAGGCGGGAGGCCCCCCGCCGCAGGAGCCACGGCGGCAGCAGCGACAGCGGGTCCAGATACGCGTCCGCCCTCAGCAGACCCCAGTGCAGGCAGCTGCTCGGGCAGTGCGCCGTGGGGAGTTCCAGTACCCCCAGCGTCTCGCCCGCCCTCACCTCGTCGCCCTTCTCGACCGTGGCCCGCACCGGCTCGTACGTCGTGCGCAGGGGTGGATCGCCCGTGCCCGCGAGCTCCACCGAGATCACCCCCCGGCCGGCCACCCGGCCCGCGAAGGAGACCCGGCCCGCAGCCACCGCCCGGACCGCTGCGCCCGGCGGCGCCATGAGGTCCACGCCCCGGTGGCCCCGGCCGTACCCCGTCGCCGGCGGCTCGAAGCCCCGTACGACAGGAGGCCGCACCCCGACGGGCCACGCACGGCCCACCTTCGGCACCGGCTCCGCGCCGCCCGCCTTCACCCCTGGCTCCGCGCCGCCCACCCTCGGCACCGGCACCGGCACCGGCCCCCGCACCGGCCCTCCGGCAGCACCCGCAGGCAGCATCACCGCAGTGATCAGCACCACGGTCAACAGCGCCAGACCCAGCTCTCGTCGCATGTGAGACATGCCAGAACCGTCCCGCGCCCGGCCCCTCCGCGGGGATCATGGCGCGGATCTGTGGACGGCCAGCCGGTTGTGGACATCGGCGTCACCCGCCGCCTCCAGGGTCCCGTACACTTCTTGTGGCGATCCGGGTCACCGGGTCGACTTCGCACGCCCCGACACCAAGCCGTGAAAAGCCTGGTGCCAGCGCCTCTCGGTCCTTAGCGGCACGGCGCAATCGCGGGCGTCAGGCGCGACCGCCGTCCGGCGGACGCGGCACAACCGAGAACACCTAGGAGTACGGCCATGGCCGTCGTCACGATGCGGGAGCTGCTGGAAAGCGGCGTCCACTTCGGTCACCAGACCCGTCGTTGGAACCCGAAGATGAAGCGCTTCATCTTCACGGAGCGCAACGGCATCTACATCATCGACCTGCTCCAGTCGCTGTCGTACATCGACCGCGCCTACGAGTTCGTCAAGGAGACCGTCGCCCACGGCGGCACGGTCATGTTCGTCGGCACGAAGAAGCAGGCGCAGGAGGCCATCGCCGAGCAGGCGACCCGCGTCGGCATGCCCTACGTGAACCAGCGCTGGCTGGGCGGCATGCTCACCAACTTCTCGACCGTCTACAAGCGCCTGCAGCGCCTCAAGGAGCTCGAGCAGATCGACTTCGAGGATGTGGCCGCGTCCGGCCTCACCAAGAAGGAGCTGCTCGTCCTCTCCCGCGAGAAGGCCAAGCTGGAGAAGACCCTCGGCGGTATCCGCGAGATGTCCAAGGTGCCCAGCGCCGTCTGGATCGTGGACACCAAGAAGGAGCACATCGCTGTCGGCGAGGCCCGGAAGCTCAACATTCCGGTCGTCGCGATCCTCGACACGAACTGTGACCCCGACGAGGTCGACTACAAGATCCCGGGCAACGACGACGCGATCCGCTCCGTCACCCTGCTCACCCGCGTGATCGCCGACGCCGTCGCCGAGGGCCTCATCGCCCGTTCCGGTGCCGCCACGGGCGACCAGAAGCCGGGCGAGAAGGCCGCCGCCGAGCCGCTCGCCGAGTGGGAGCGCGACCTCCTCGAGGGCGAGAAGAAGGCCGACGAGCCCAAGGCTGACGAGGCCAAGGCCGACGACGCCAAGGCCGACGACGCCGAGGCCGAGGTCCAGACCTCCGCCGAGACGGAGAAGGTCGCCGACGCCGAGCAGGCCGAGGCCCCCGCCGAGGTTGCCGCCGCCGAGGCGCCCGCCGCGGAGACCGAGCAGGCCTGACCTTCACAGGTTCGGTAGTTGACGGCGGGGGCCCATCAGGCCCCCGCCGTTCACCCGTAGATCTTTCAGACCTTCGAAAGAGAATTTCAGGATCATGGCGAACTACACCGCCGCTGACGTCAAGAAGCTCCGCGAGCTCACGGGCGCCGGCATGATGGACTGCAAGAAGGCGCTCGACGAGGCTGACGGCAGCGTCGACAAGGCCGTCGAGGCCCTGCGCATCAAGGGCCAGAAGGGCGTCGCCAAGCGCGAGGGCCGCTCCGCCGAGAACGGCGCTGTGGTCTCCCTCATCGCCGACGACAACACCTCCGGCGTGATCGTCGAGCTGAAGTGCGAGACGGACTTCGTCGCCAAGGGCGAGAAGTTCCAGGCCGTCGCCAATTCGCTCGCCGCGCACATCGCCAAGACGTCCCCGGCCGACCTCGAGGCGCTTCTCGCGTCCGAGATCGAGTCCGGCAAGACCGTTCAGGCGTACGTCGACGAGGCCAACGCCAACCTCGGCGAGAAGATCGTCCTGGACCGCTTCGCGCAGTTCTCGGGCGCCTTCGTCACCGCGTACATGCACCGCACCATGCCCGACCTGCCCCCGCAGATCGGCGTCCTGGTCGAGCTGGACAAGGCCGACGCGGACCTCGCCAAGGGCATCGCGCAGCACATCGCCGCCTTCGCGCCGAAGTACCTCTCCCGTGAGGACGTTCCGGCCGAGGTCGTCGAGTCCGAGCGTCGCGTCGCCGAGGAGACCACCCGCGCCGAGGGCAAGCCCGAGGCCGCGCTGCCCAAGATCGTCGAGGGTCGCGTCAACGGCTTCTTCAAGGAGGCCACCCTCCTCGGTCAGCCGTACGCGCTCGACAACAAGAAGTCCGTCCAGAAGGTCCTGGACGAGGCCGGTGTCACCCTGAAGCGCTTCTCGCGCATCAAGGTCGGCATCTGAGTCCGTACCGCGATCGACGGTAGACCCCGCTAGGGTCGACAGCGGTCGCCCGCGTACCCCACGTAGTACGCGACGTACGACCGCAGATCTGACGAGGAGGCCATTGCCGAGCATGGGATGCGAACAACACCCCACCGGCAGTGGCCTTCTTCGTATGTGCGCCGAGCAAAAAGAAGCGAGAACTCCATGACCACCAAGGCCGACACAAACAGTGGTGACGACAAAGTCGCCGGTCGTTTCCTGCTGAAGCTCTCCGGTGAGGCATTCGCCGGCGGGGGCGGCCTTGGCGTCGACCCCGATGTGGTGCACGCGATCGCCAAGGAGATCGCCGCGGTCGTACGCGACGGCGCCCAGATCGCGGCCGTCATCGGCGGCGGCAACTTCTTCCGCGGCGCCGAGCTGCAGCAGCGCGGCATGGACCGCGCCCGCTCCGACTACATGGGCATGCTCGGCACGGTCATGAACTGCCTGGCCCTCCAGGACTTCCTGGAGAAGGAAGGCATCGAGTGCCGTGTCCAGACCGCCATCACGATGGGCCAGGTCGCGGAGCCGTACATCCCGCTGCGCGCCGTGCGGCACCTGGAGAAGGGCCGTGTGGTCATCTTCGGCGCCGGCATGGGCATGCCGTACTTCTCCACCGACACGACCGCGGCGCAGCGCGCCCTGGAGATCGACGCCGAGGCCCTGCTCATGGGCAAGAACGGCGTCGACGGGGTCTATGACTCCGACCCCAAGACCAACCCGGACGCGGTGAAGTACGACGCGCTCGGCTACGGCGAGGTCATCACCCGGGACCTGAAGGTCGCCGACATGACCGCCATCACCCTGTGCCGCGACAACAAGCTGCCCATCCTGGTCTTCGAGTTGCTGTCGACCGGCAATATCGCCCGCGCCGTCAAGGGTGAGAAGATCGGCACACTCGTGGGCGACGAGGGCACCCGCGCCTGATCTCGGCGACGCCCCCGAGGGATGGACAAAGCCCTGCCGGTCGGACACGGTGCAGGGAAAGAGACGCGACGCAGCCGACGCCCCATGGACTCCCCCTACTTCACCGTGTGGGGGCGCCCCAGCCCACTCACAACACCAGGAGCAAGTGGTGATCGAAGAGACCCTCCTCGAGGCCGAGGAGAAGATGGAGAAGGCCGTCGTGGTCGCCAAGGAGGACTTCGCCGCGATTCGCACAGGCCGTGCGCACCCGGCGATGTTCAACAAGATCGTGGCTGACTACTACGGCGCCCTTACGCCGATCAATCAGCTGGCCTCGTTCTCGGTGCCCGAGCCGCGGATGGCCGTGGTGACCCCGTTCGACAAGAGCGCGCTGCGCAACATCGAGCAGGCGATCCGCGACTCCGACCTCGGCGTCAACCCCAGCAATGATGGAAACATCATCCGGGTGACGTTCCCGGAGCTGACGCAGGACCGCCGCAAGGAGTACATCAAGGTCGCCAAGACCAAGGCCGAGGACTCCAAGATCTCGATCCGCTCCATCCGCCGCAAGGCCAAGGAGACGATCGACAAGGCGATCAAGGACGGCGACATCGGCGAGGACGAGGGCCGTCGCGCGGAGAAGGAGCTCGACGACACCACCGCGAAGTACGTCGCTCAGGTGGACGAGCTGCTCAAGCACAAGGAAGCCGAGCTGCTCGAGGTCTGAGGGCTAGGGCTCGAGGTCTGAGGACTGAGGAATCCGATCCGTGAACGACTCTTCCTGGGGGGCGCCTCCCAGAACCGGGTACTGGGGGCCGCCCGACCAGGGCCCTGCTCAAGGGGCTGCCCCGGCAGGTCCCGCGTACGATGCGCAAGACGCCCTGTATCCAGCAGAGACGCAGCCCATGCCCATCGTGCCTGACATGCCTGAAGTACCCCGGGAGCCCATGCCCAGCGCATCGCAGCCCGCCCCCGAGGCGCCCCGCGCGCCTGGGGCGCCTCAGACGCCTCAGGCGCCGCAGAAGAAGAGCGCGGGCCGTGATCTCGGGGCGGCCATAGGAGTCGGCGTGGGGCTCGGCGCGGTGATCGTCGCGTCGCTCTTCATCGTGAAGGCCGTCTTCGTCGGCGTCATAGCGGTCGCCGTCGTGGTCGGTCTCTGGGAGCTCACCTCGCGGCTCGAGGAGCGCAAGGGCATCAAGGCGCCGCTGGTCCCGCTGGCGGTGGGCGGCGCCGCGATGGTCGTCGCCGGATACGTCCGCGGGCCCGAGGGCGCCTGGGTCGCCATGGCGCTCACCGCCCTCGCGGTACTCGTCTGGCGGATGACCGAGCCGCCCGACGGCTATCTGAAGGACGTCACGGCGGGCGTCTTCGCGGCGTTCTACGTGCCCTTCCTCGCGACGTTCGTGGCGATGATGCTCACCGCGGACGACGGCGCGATGCGGGTGCTCACGTTCCTGCTCCTGACCGTGGTCAGCGACACCGGGGCGTACGCGATCGGCTGGCGCTTCGGCAAGCACAAGCTGGCCCCGCGCATCAGCCCCGGCAAGACCCGCGAGGGCCTGGTCGGCGCGGTGACGTTCGCGATGGCCGGCGGTGCGCTGTGCATGGAGTTCCTGATCGACGGCGGCACGTGGTGGCAGGGCCTCTTGATCGGCCTCGCCGTCGCCGCGAGCGCGACACTCGGTGACCTCGGCGAATCGATGATCAAGCGGGACCTCGGCATCAAGGACATGGGCACGCTGCTCCCCGGCCACGGCGGCATCATGGACCGCCTCGACTCGCTGCTGCCGACGGCTCCGGTGGTCTGGCTGCTGCTGGTGATCTTCGTAGGGTCCGGCTGACCTGCGCCCGTCTGTACGTGAGGGGCCCGCTGTCCATGGACGGCGGGCCCCTCTCCGTGTCGCTCCGTCTCTCAGCGCCGCCGGGGAATCTTCCACCCGTTCTTGCGCAGCCTGACGAGGATGAACACCGCGCAGAGCACCCACACACCGAGGAAGACCCATTTGAACCACGGGGGGCCTTGCCACTTCTCCGCCAGTTGAACCGATGCGACACAGCAAGAGGTCATTGCTCGCGTATGCCCCCGGTTACCGCCAGGAACCGCCGCCGGGCGGCGCTCTTGCGCGTACAGGTGCCGCCACCGCGCACAGATGGCGCTACGAGGGGCCGTGGCCTGGCCGGGTTCCCGTCGTCTGCGACACTGGATGGACCATGCCTGTACCCGGAGAACTCACCTTCGTCGCGCCCCGCGGAGCCAAGAAGCCGCCGCGGCATCTCGCCGACCTCACGCCCGCCGAGCGCAAGGAAGCCGTCGCCGCTGTCGGCGAGAAACCGTTTCGCGCCAAGCAGCTCTCGCAGCACTACTTCGCGCGGTACGCGCACGACCCGGAGCAGTGGACCGACATTCCCGCCGGTTCGCGCCAGAAGCTGCAAGAGGCGTTGCTGCCTGAGTTGATGTCCGTGGTGCGGCACATCAGCTGTGACGACGACACCACCCGCAAGACGTTGTGGCGTCTGTTTGACGGGACGCTCGTCGAGTCCGTGCTCATGCGCTATCCCGACCGCGTGACGATGTGCATCTCGTCGCAGGCCGGGTGCGGGATGAACTGCCCGTTCTGTGCGACCGGGCAGGCCGGTCTCGACCGGAACCTGACGACCGCCGAGATCGTGCACCAGATCGTGGACGGGATGCGGGCGCTGCGGGACGGGGAGATCCCGGGTGGGCCCGCACGGCTCTCCAACATCGTGTTCATGGGGATGGGCGAGCCGCTCGCCAACTACAACCGGGTCACCGGGGCCATCCGCAGGCTCACCGACCCCGAGCCCGATGGTGTGGGGCTCTCGCAGCGTGGCATCACCGTGTCGACCGTCGGCCTGGTGCCCGCCATCCACCGGTTCGCCGACGAGGGCTTCAAGTGCCGCCTCGCCATCTCGCTGCACGCGCCCGACGACGAGCTCCGCGACACCCTCGTACCCGTCAATACGCGGTGGAACGTGCGTGAGGTCCTTGACGCGGGATGGGAGTACGCCGCCAAGTCGGGGCGTCGGCTGTCGATCGAGTACGCGTTGATCCGGGACATCAACGACCACGCGTGGCGCGGTGACCGGCTCGGGCGGCTGCTCAAGAACAAGCCCGTGCACGTGAACCTGATCCCGCTGAACCCGACGCCGGGCTCGAAGTGGACGGCGTCGCGGCCGGAAGACGAAAAGGCCTTCGTGGATGCCATTGCCGCCCATGGGGTGCCCGTCACTGTTCGTGACACCCGTGGTCAGGAGATCGACGGGGCGTGCGGTCAGCTCGCCGCGTCGGAGCGTTAGTCTGGCCGGAACACATCTTCATATTCCGACAGGGGAGCGCCACAGCGCTGAGAGTGCGGCACCAAGGACAGGATGGCCGCAGACCCTCTGAACCTTGCCCGGGTCATTCCAGGTAGGAAGTTCGGACATCACTCAAGCTGTTGCGCCCTGCCCGCGGCCCCTTCAGGGCTGTGGGCAGGGCCGCGTCTCTTCCTGGTCACTCCAGGAGGAATGAACTCAGTTGAACTCAGTGAGCACCACCAAGAAGGTCACCTTCACCGCTGTCGCGGTCGGCCTCTCGCTCGTCGCGCTATCCGCGTGCGGCTCGTCGGACAGTGGCGACAAGGCCGACTCCAAGAGCGTCACGCTTGTCAGCCACGACTCCTTCAGCGTCTCCAAGGATGTACTGGAGGCGTTCGAGAAGAGTTCCGGTTACAAGGTCAACGTCCTCAAGGACGGGGACGCCGGCGCTGCCGTGAACAAGGCGATCCTGTCGAAGGACAACCCGCAAGGGGACGTCTTCTTCGGTGTCGACAACACGCTTCTCTCGCGCGCGCTCGACAACGACCTCTTCCAGTCGTACGAGGCCAAGGGGTCGGGGCAGGTCCTTCCGCAGTTCCGCGCCGATCAGGGCAAGCATCGCGTCACGCCCGTCGACAGCGGCGACATCTGCGTGAACTACGACAAGAAGTACTTCAAGGACAAGAAGCTGGCGCCGCCGACGTCCTTCGCGGATCTGACCAAGCCCGCCTACAAGGACCTCCTTGTCACCGAGAACGCCTCGACCTCGTCGCCCGGCCTCGGATTCCTCCTCGGCACCGCCGCCGAGTACGGGGACGACGGCTGGCAGGGCTACTGGAAGAAGCTCAAGGCCAACGGCGTCAAGGTCGTCGACGGCTGGGAGCAGGCCTACGACGAGGAGTTCTCCGGGTCCGCCGGGGGGAAGAAGGCCAAGGGCGACCGGCCGCTCGTCGTCTCCTACGCCTCGTCCCCGCCCGTCGAGGTGCTCTACGCCAAGCCGCAGCCCAAGGAGGCGCCGACCGGCGTCGCGACCGGCACCTGCTTCCGGCAGGTCGAGTACGCGGGTCTGCTCGGCAACGCCAAGAACGAGAAGGGCGGCAAGGCGCTGCTCGACTTCCTGATCAGCTCCGAGTTCCAGAACGACATGCCGCTCAACATGTTCGTGAACCCGGTGCGGGAGAAGGCCGAGCTGCCCGAGCTGTTCGTCGAGCACGGTGCGACGATCGACAAGCCGGAGACCCTGGACCCGAAGAAGATCGCCGACAACCGCGAGCAGTGGGTCAAGTCGTGGACCTCGCTCGTACTGAAGTAAGCAGGGCCCGTAAGGGGCTCGCGCGCGGGAGTGCGGCGCGGCTCGGTCTGATGGCCGTGCCCGTCGCGTTCTTCGCGGTCTTCTTCGCCTATCCGGTCGCCGCGATCGTCGCGCGCGGTCTGAAGGTGGGCGGGGAGTGGCAGTTCGGGCGCGTTGTCGATGTCCTCGCGCAGTCCGATGTCCGGCACGTGCTCTGGTTCACCACCTGGCAGGCGCTCGCGTCGACCGCGCTCACGCTGCTCATCGCGCTCCCCGGCGCGTACGTCTTCGCGCGCTTCGAGTTCAGGGGCAAGCAGCTGCTCCGGGCGGTCGTCACGGTGCCGTTCGTGCTGCCGACCGTCGTCGTCGGGACCGCGTTCCTCGCGCTGCTCGGGCGGGGTGGGTTCCTCGACGAGATGTGGGGCGTGCGGCTCGACACGACCGTGTGGGCGATTCTGCTCGCGCACGTCTTCTTCAATTACGCCGTCGTCGTACGGACCGTCGGCGGGCTCTGGGCGCAGCTCGACCCGCGTCAGGAGGAGGCCGCGCGGATGCTCGGCGCCTCGCGGTGGACCGCCTGGCGGACGGTGACGCTGCCCGCGCTCGGGCCCGCGGTCGCCGCGGCGGCTCTGATGGTCTTCCTGTTCACGTTCACCTCGTTCGGTGTCGTGCAGATCCTCGGCGGGCCCGCGTACTCGACCCTGGAGGTCGAGATCTACCGGCAGACCGCCCAGCTCCTCGACTTGTCGACGGCGGCCGTCCTGACCATCGTGCAGTTCGCGGCGGTCGGCGTGATCCTCGCCGTGCACGCGTGGACCGTGCGCCGGCGCGAGACCGCGCTGAAGCTGGTCGACGCCTCCACGGTCGCGCGGCGGCCGCGTGGGGCGGGGCAGTGGGCGCTGCTCGCCGGGGTCATGGCCACCATCGCCGTGCTGATCGTGCTGCCGCTCGGCGTGCTGATCGAGCGGTCGCTGAGCGGTCCCGGCGGCTATGGCTTCACCTACTACAAGGAACTGACATCGGCGGAGGGCGGGGCGTTCCTCGTCCCGCCGATCGAGGCGGTCTGGAACTCGCTCCAGTACGCGCTCGCCGCCACCGCCATCGCCCTGGTGATCGGCGGGCTCGCCGCGGCGGCGCTCACCCGCAAGGCCGGGCGGCTCGTGCGCGGGTTCGACGCGCTGCTGATGCTGCCGCTGGGGGTCTCCGCGGTGACGGTCGGCTTCGGCTTCCTGATCACGCTGGACAAGCCTCCGCTTGACCTGCGCTCCACCTGGATCCTGGTGCCGCTCGCGCAGGCGCTGGTGGGCGTGCCCTTCGTCGTACGCACCATGCTTCCCGTCCTGCGCGCGGTGGACGGACGCCTGCGCGAGGCCGCGGCCGTGCTGGGCGCGTCGCCGCTGCGGGCGTGGCGGGAGGTCGACCTGCCGATGGTGCGGCGGGCGCTGCTCATCGCCGCGGGGTTCGCCTTCGCCGTGTCCCTGGGGGAGTTCGGCGCGACCGTGTTCATCGCGCGGCCGGACAACCCGACGCTTCCGGTCGCCGTTGCGCGGCTGCTCGGGCGGGCCGGTGAGCTCAACTACGGGCAGGCGATGGCCCTTTCGACGATCTTGATGGTGGTGTGTGCGGTGTCGCTGCTGCTGCTCGAACGGCTCCGTACCGACCGCACGACCGGGGAGTTCTGATGAATGCAGGTGGTACAGGCGGTGCCGGTTTGCTGACGCTCGCCGATGCGACCGTGCGGTTCGGGGCGCGGGCCGTGCTCGACCGGGTCGGGCTCGCGGTCGACGAGCACGAGATCGTGTGCGTGCTCGGGCCCAGCGGCAGCGGCAAGTCGACGCTGCTGCGCGCGGTCGCCGGGCTCCAGGAGCTCGACGGCGGTCAGGTCCTGTTGGGCGGGAGGGACCAGCGGGGCGTGCCCGCGCACAAGCGTGGGGTCGGCCTGATGTTCCAGGACCACCAGCTGTTCCCGCAGCGTGACGTGGCGGGCAATGTCGCCTTCGGGCTGCGGATGCATGGGGCGTCGCGGGGTGAACAGGCCGACAGGGTGGCCGAGTTGCTCGACCTCGTGGGGCTTCCGGGTGCGCAGCGGCGGGCCGTCGCCTCGCTCTCCGGCGGTGAGCAGCAGCGGGTCGCCCTGGCGCGTGCGCTCGCCCCGAGGCCGCGCCTGCTCATGCTGGACGAGCCGCTCGGGCAGCTCGACCGGTCGCTGCGGGAGCGGCTCGTCGTCGAACTCCGTGAGCTCTTCGACGAGTTGGGTACGACGGTGCTCGCGGTCACGCACGACCAGGGCGAGGCGTTCGCGCTGGCGGACCGGGTCGTGGTGATGCGGGAGGGGCGGATCGCCCAGTCCGGTACGCCACTTGAGGTCTGGCGGCATCCCGCTGACGAGTTCGTGGCGCGGTTCCTCGGCTTCGACAACGTCGTCGACGCGACGGTGGCCGGTGACGTGGCGGACACCGCCTGGGGCAAGGTTCCGGTGCCGGACGGCGCGGCGGACGGGCGGTGCAGGATTCTCGTGCGGCCGGCCGGCGTGCGGCTCGTGCCCGCCGACGAGGGGCTGCCGTGCGCGGTGACGGCGCGCACCTTCCGGGGTACGCACGTTGCCGTTCATCTGGAGCCCGGGGCGGGGCCGCGACTTGAGGCCGCCTGTGCGTTGCGGGATGCGCCCGGGGTGGGGGAGACGGTGGGGGTCGCGTTCGACGCGGGGGATGTCGTGGTTCTCGGCTGACGTGGGCCGCGGCGCTGTTGCTGCGCCGGGGCCTTGAGCGCCGTCATCACCGGCTTCGCCGCCCGCCGAGTGCGTCCTCAGATGCCGGACGGGCTGAAGCCCCGCAGCGCGTCCGGTGCTTCCTCCACCGTGTCCACCAGGGCGATCCTCGACTCCATCGACCGGCCTTTCGCCAGCGCCTGGAGCAGGGGCCATGCCGGGAGCCGGTTCGTCCAGTGGTCGTGGTTCACCAGGATCATCGGGGCCGGTTCGCCGCGGGACTCGTAGTAGTTCGGGGTCGCCGCGTCGAAGATCTCCTGGAGTGTGCCCGCCGCGCCGGGGAGGAAGATGACGCCCGCGTTCGAGCGGGCCAGGAGGCCGTCCTCGCGGGTGGCGTTGGCGAAGTACTTGGCCAGCTGGGTGGCGAAGGCGTTCGGCGGCTCGTGGCCGTAGAACCAGGTGGGGATGCCCACCGACGCTCCACCCGACGGCCAGCGCTCGCGGACGTCGAAGGCGGCGCGCGCCCACTCGGAGATCGAGGGGCTGAACGACGGTGCCTTGGCGAGGAGTTCGAGTGCCTCGTCCAGCATCTCGTCGCGGAAGACGGACGCGTACGCGCCCAGGTTCGCCGCCTCCATCGCGCCGGGGCCGCCGCCCGTGGCGACCGTGAACCCGGCGCGGGCCAGCGAGCGGCCGAGCCTGGCCGCGCCCTCGTACGCCTCCGTGCCGCGGGCCATCGCATGGCCGCCCATGACGCCCACCACCCGCGCGCTGACCAGCAGTTCGTCGAGGGCGTCCGAGACCGAGTCGTCGTGGATCGCGCGGAGCATGGAGGAGAAGACGTCGCCGTCGGCCTTGGTCTCCTGGAACCAGGCGTACGCACGGGCGTCGGGAGTCGCCTCGTACCCACCCTCGGAGAGTCCCGCGAAGAGCTCTTCCGGCGTGTAGAGAAGACCGCGGTACGGGTCGAACGGCAGGCCCGGGACGGGCGGGAAGACCAGCGCCCCGGCGGTCCGCATCGCGTCCACCGCGCTCTGCTCCATGGCGCAGCCGAGGAACACCGCGCCCGTGGCGTCGCAGGCCGTCAACGCGGTCGTACGCGCCGTCAGGTCTATCGCCTGGACGCGGCACCCGGCGAGCGAGCCGCTCGCGGCGATCTCGTCGAACTCCGCGAGCGACTCGATCTCGCGGTCGCCGCCCGGGAGTCGGGGCGTGGGCCTGGGGGCGGATGCGGACGCGGAGTCGGGCTCGGGAGTCGGCTGCATCCGCCCATGCTAAGCAGACCACGCAAGGCACCCGGCGTCAGGCCTGCGGCTGTCCGTAGCCCCAGGCCCGCCGTCAGCCCCGCTCCGGCCCGCAGCAGCCCCGCGCTCGCAGCCCCGCGCCCCCGCCCCCTCAGCCCTGGACCGCCGACTCGTCCATCCACATGATTTCCCAGGTGTGGCCGTCCAGGTCGTCGAAGGCGCGGCCGTACATCATGCCGAAGTCCTGCGTCTTGCCCTCCGTGGCGCCGGACGCCACCGCCTTGTCGACCAGTTCGTCGACCTTCTCGCGGCTCTCGGCGCTCAGACAGAGCAGCGTCTCGCTGGTCGTCGTCGAGTCCGCGATCTCCTTCTTCGTGAAGTCCCGGTAGCGCGGCTTGCTCAGCAGCATCGCGACGATCGTGTCGCTGATCACGACGCAGGCGCAGTCGTCCGTCGTGAACTGCGGGTTGATCGTGTAGCCGAGCTCCGTGAAGAACTTCTTCGAGCTGTCGACGTCGTTCACGGCGAGGTTCACGAAGATCATCTGCTGGTACATGTGGCGTCTCCCGTTGCGGTGAGTTCTGCGTGGCGCCGGTGCGTGTGTGCGCGTGTACGCGTGTGTGCGCCGGGCGTGCCTTGCCTTGTGCAGGGGTAGACGTACGTTCGACGCGGAACTCATCGCCCGCCGCGGAATTTCTTTCCGCGCGTTCGGCGGCGCCCGCTCACCCCGCCAGCGGCTGTGCGGCCAGCTCCGCGACCACCCAGGTCAGCGGCCCGACCACGGCCGCGAGCGTGCCTGCCCGCAGTGCGGCGGTGCCGCGCAGCATCGACGTCGGAGCACCGAGCTGGAGCAGCGCCGACGTCGTGTCCGCACGCGCGTGCTTGGCCTCGATCGCGACCGTGACCACAGTCAGGGCCGCACAGCCCGCGACGAGCAGCGAGCCGAGCATGGTCATCGGTCCGATGGCGGGCCGGTCGCCGGCGTAGAGCGTGAGCGCTGCGTACGCCCCGGAGCCCACCGCGCAGAGCACCCCGAGCGGCCGTCCGATCCGCCGGGCCTCCTCCTGGAGCCCGCGCCCGGCCAGGAGCCGCATCGCGCCGGGCCTGACCGACTGCAGGATCCGCCCGCACAAGTAGGTGAGGCCGGGGCCGGCGAGCACGAGGCCCACCGCCGTGAGCGTCCAGCCGGCGAGCACGCCCGCGGGGCTGCCGGTCAGACCGCCCGGCATCCTGAGCTCCGACGCGCCGGGGGAGCGGCTCGCGTACGCCTCGACGGCGAGGCCCGCCGCCAGGAGCGCGATCCCCCAGGGCAGCCCGCTCGGCGGCGTGGCCGGCAGGTCGGTCCTGGCCAGGCCGTCCTGCTCGTCGGGCCGCTTCGGGGGCCGGGGCCGCAGGGCGGCGGCGCCGGCCGCGGACGCGGTCAGCGGGACGACGGCGAGCAGGGTGAGCGCCGCGGCGACGGGCAACGGCTGGTCGGCGGCGAGCAGATGCGCCGCGGCGCCGTCGAACGGCAGGCCCGTCAGATCCCCGCGCAGGTGCAGGAAGAACAGGAGCGCCACCATCGAGCCGAGCGTGCACGCCACGGCAGTGGAGATCGCGGCGAGGACCGTGAGCTTGGCCGGGCCGAGTCCCACCGCGGAGAGCCCGGAGCGCGGGCGGGTCGCCGGGTCGGTGCGCGCGACGGTGACGGCGAAGTACACGGTGGCGGCGATCGGGGCGACGCACCAGGCGAGCCGCAGCAGGGCGCCGGCGGAGGCGTGCGGGTGTCCCATCGCGTACCCCAGCGTGCACAGCAGCAGGAAGCCGGTGCCGGCCGACGCGGTGGCGACGAGCAGCCTGCGCAGCTGGACCAGGGGGTGGGCCCCGCGCGCTAGACGGAGAGCGAGCACGCGGCCCGGCCTTCCGCGTCGTCGGAGTCGCCGTCCGCGGAGGCGGAGGCGGAGGGGGAGGCGGGGGCAGCAGCGGCAGCACCTTCGGCACCAGTGGCCCCTCCCGCATCGTCCGCCTCCGCGGGCCCACCGGCCCCCGGCAGATGCACCGTGTTGACACGCCTGCCGTCCAGCAGCGCGACGGTCCGGTCGGCGAGGGCGGCGACCTCCGCGTCGTGCGTGGCCAGGACCACCGTGATGCCGTGCGAGCGGGCCGCGGTCGTCAGCGTACGAAGGACGTGGGCGCGGTCGGCGCGGTGCAGCGGCGCGGTCGGCTCGTCGGCGAAGATCACGGACGGCATCGTGACCAGGGAGCGGGCGATGGCGATGCGCTGGCGCTGGGCCTGGAGCAGCGCGTGCGGCCGCTTGCGGGCGCAGTCACCGATGTCCAGGCGCTCCAGCCACTCCTTGGCCGCGGTCTTGGCGACCCGGTGACCCTCGCCGCGCAGCATCAGCGGCAGCGCGACGTTCTCCCAGGCCGTGAGTTCGGGCACGAGGTGCGGCTCCGGGTCGATCCAGCCGAAGCGGTCGCGGCGCAGCCGCTCGCGGACCACCGGGCCCATCGTGTGCACCGGGGTGCTGTTGAACCAGACCTCGCCCCGCTCGGGCAGGAGCTGGCCGCAGAGGCAGCGCAGGAGGGTCGTCTTGCCGCTGCCGCGCGGGCCGGTGACGGCGAGGATCTCGGCTTCGCGCACACCCAGCGATACGCCGGTGAGAGCGGGGGAGCCGTTGTGCGTGACGTGCAGGGCGCGTGCCCACAGCACGTCGTTGTCCGGCGGGGCCACCATCACGTACACCTCGGTTCAGATCAGTTTGCCTCCCCCGTACGGGGGAACGAAGGCGGGGCCGATCGGTCACTGGGCACGCTAGGGATTCGGGCTCGGCATGCCGGGCCTGACCGCCTACGCGGGCCTCTTCGAGGTCGCCTCC